>JANXVP010000499.1 GCA_025351615.1 Ramlibacter sp.
TGGCAATGGCGGGCCATCGGCTGCAATGGTTCGAAATGGCGACGCAGAGCTGGATCGAACTGGTGCTGGCGCTGCCGATCGTGCTGTGGGCAGGCTGGCCTTTCTTTGCGCGGGGAGTCCAGTCAATTGTCAACCGTAGCCCGAACATGTGGACACTGATCGGGCTGGGCACGTCCGCTGCGTTTCTTTACAGCGTGGTCGCGACCGTCGCACCAGGCATCTTCCCCGTGTCTTTCGTCGCCATGGGCCGTGTCTCGGTTTACTTCGAAGCCGCTGCGGTGATCATTTCTCTGACCCTGCTCGGGCAGATTCTCGAACTCAAGGCGCGCTCCCAGACCTCTGCGGCGATCCGCTCCCTGCTTGGTCTGTCCCCGAAAACGGCGCGCCGGATCAATGCCGGCGGCCTCGAGGAAGACGTTCCGCTGACCCATGTTCACGTGGGCGACACGCTGCGGGTGCGGCCGGGCGAAAAGGTTCCTGTCGATGGTGTCGTTGTCGAAGGCAGCAGCGCAGTCGACGAATCCATGCTGACAGGCGAGCCGATGCCCGTGACCAAGCGTGCCGGGGACAAGCTCATCGGCGCGACGATCAACACCACTGGCGCGCTGGTGATGCGGTCGGAGCACGTCGGATCGCAGACCGTGCTGGCGAGCATCGTGCAGATGGTCTTGCAGGCCCAGCGGTCGAGGGCGCCGATGCAGCGCATGGCCGACCGGGTGGCCGGGTACTTCGTGGTCACCGTCGTCGGCATCGCGGTCCTGACGTTTTTCGCCTGGGGCGTGTTCGGGCCGCAGCCCAGCTGGGTTTACGGGCTGATCAATGCCGTGGCGGTGCTGATCATCGCGTGCCCCTGCGCGCTCGGGCTGGCCACACCGATGTCGATCATGGTGGCAACGGGCAAGGCTGCGACGCAGGGCGTGCTGTTCCGCGACGCGGCTGCCATCGAAAATTTCCGCAAGGTCGACACGCTGATCGTCGACAAGACCGGCACATTGACCGAGGGCAAGCCGCGTTTCGATCGCACGGTGGCCGCTGCTGGCTATACCGATGAGGAGGTTCTTCGTCTTGCTGCCAGTCTCGATCAGGGCAGCGAGCATCCATTGGCCGACGCCATCGTGAAGGCGGCCCGCGAGCGTGGGCTGGTCCTCGACAAGGCCGATGGCTTCGAATCGGCCACTGGCATCGGTGTGCGCGGCAATGTGTCCGGCAAGCAGCTGGCACTGGGCAACACCGCACTGATGACCGAGTTGGGCGTGGACCTCAGGGCACTGGCGCCGCAGGCTGAAGCGCTGCGCGCCGAAGGTGCGAGCGTCATGTTCCTGGCCGTAGGCAACGAGGCTGCGGGTCTGCTGGCCGTGTCGGACCCGATCAAGTCCAGCACCGCGCAAGCCCTGGCCGCGTTGAAGGCGGCCGGGCTGCGCGTGATCATGGCTACAGGCGACGGCTTGACGACGGCCAGGGCTGTGGCATCGAAGCTGGGCATCGACGAGGTGCACGGGGAGGTCAAGCCCGCCGACAAGCTGGCTTTGGTGGACAAGCTGCAACGCGAGGGGCGGGTCGTCGCCATGGCCGGTGACGGCATCAACGATGCACCGGCGCTTGCCAAGGCCGACGTGGGCGTTGCCATGGGGACAGGCACCGACGTCGCCATGAACAGCGCGCAGGTGACGCTTGTGAAGGGCGACCTGCGTGGGATTGCGCAGGCATTGGCCATTTCGAACGAAACCATCGCCAACATGAAGCAGAACCTTGGCTTCGCGTTTTTGTACAACTCACTCGGCGTGCCGCTTGCCGCGGGTGTGCTGTATCCGCTCACGGGTTGGCTGCTGTCGCCGATGATCGCGGCGCTCGCCATGAGCCTCAGTTCGGTGTCGGTCATCTCGAATGCGCTGAGGCTCAGGCGCTCCGCGTGACGCCCGGCGCGCGGCCTGATTTGTCGCGGCGCATGTTCGATGCCCTGATTGCCGTGGTGACCCGGCGGTATTCCCGTCAGATTGGATTTGTCCGGGCGCGCCTGTCGCCAGACAGCTATCTGGGCCTCCAGTTGACCGTAGGCGCGCTGGTGTTGACAGGCTTCAGCTGGCTGTTTGGCGGAATTGCGCAAGACGTGGTGTACGGCGACCCGCTCACCATCGTCGACCAGCAAGTCGCGGCCTGGTTCCATGGCCATGCAGTCCCGGCACTCACGCAGGCGCTGCTCGTGATCACGCATCTGCATGGTGTGGTGGCGATCGCTGGCTACGTCGCGCTGGTCGCCGCCACCCTGGCGTGGAAACGGGCGTGGTATTGGTTGTTGGTCCTGGGACTGGCGGTGCCGGGAGGCATGCTGGTCAATGTCTTGATGAAGTTGGCGTTTCACCGCAGCCGTCCCAGTTTCGACGATCCGGTGCTGACGCTCGCTTCCTATGCTTTCCCGAGCGGCCACGTTGCAGGGGCGACGCTGTTTTATGGTTTCCTCGCGGCGCTGTTCGCCACCAGGCGCCGGGGGTGGAGCCACAAGGTGGCGGCTGGCGTCTGCGCAACCGCGCTGGTGATGCTGGTGGCGCTTAGCCGGTTGTACCTCGGCGTGCACTATCTGAGCGACGTCCTTGCTGCATTCGCAGAAGCCGTCGCCTGGTTGACCCTGTGCCTGGTCGGGACGCGGACCTATTGGCAGTTTCGCCTCGGCGGTGACCTTGACATGCCCCGTGATTGATGCATCCAGGGAATCTGTGGAAAATTTACCTTGTTGTTGACAACAAGAATTATTCTCATTAAGATTTGCGTATCGAATATCGCAAAGACGCGTCACCATTGCAGGAAGCTCCCGATGAAACTGTCTCGAATTCTGTCCGCTGCCGGGATCTGCCTGATGCTTCCGTTGGGGGCATTGGCTGCCGATCCGGAGGCGCTCCTGGTGATCAAGAACAATCGCTTCGAGCCCACCGAGCTGCGCGTTCCAGCCGGGAAGCGGGTGAAGCTGGTGGTGCACAACCAGGACACCACGCCCGAAGAGTTTGAAAGCCACGACCTGAACCGGGAGAAGGTGGTGCCACCGGGCGCCAAGGCGACGATCTATATCGGTCCGCTGAAGCCGGGTCGCTATTCCTTCTTCGGCGAGTACCACGAGGCGACCGCCAAAGGCGTCATCGTCGCCGAGTAACCACAGGGCAGAACTGGAGCAAAGCATGTTCGGCGCAGCGATTATCGTTTTCCGCGAAACCCTGGAGGCGGCCTTGTTCGTCGGGATCATGGCCGCCGCGACGCGGGGCCTGGTTGGGCGCAGCCGCTGGCTGACGGCCGGCGTCCTGGCCGGTGCGATCGGAGCCCTGGCGCTCGCTGCCAGCGCCGGCCAGATCGGCGCCTTGGCCGATGGCGTGGGCCAGGACCTGCTCAACGCCGCCATTTTGTCGGTTGCCCTTGCGATGCTTTCGTGGCACTGCGTGTGGGTCTCCAACCAGGGCGCGAAGGTCGCGGCGCAGGCCCGGGACCTTGGGAATTCCTTCACCGACAAGCAGCGACCACCATGGGCGCTGATGATCGTTGTGGCTCTTTCGGTCTTGCGGGAGGGCGCCGAGACAGTGTTGTTCGTCGCCGGTTATGCGACGAGCTCAGGGGCCGCAGGGACAGTGCCGGGGGCGTTCATCGGCGTGCTGTCGGGAATAGCGGTCGGCGCGATCATTTATCTCGGACTCGCGCGGGTTCCGATGCACCGCGTCTTTTCGGTGACCAACACCTTGATCCTGTTGTTGGCGGCCTCCATCGCCAGCCAGTTGGCGCGCGCATTGTCGCAGGCGGGCGTCATCAGTTTGTGGGGCCAGCAGGTCTGGGACACCTCATGGGCGCTGCGCACCGACTCACCCATGGGCACTTTCGCCCATGCACTGGTCGGCTACGACGCGCAACCGACTGGCCTGCAGCTGGCCTTTTACCTGTTCACAGTTCTGGCGATCGCCGGTGGTTCGCGTTGGGTGCGCGCCGCCCAGGTTCGTCGCCGAACTTTCCCGGTGGGCAAGCAAGTCATCCGCGCTTGACCCGCACCGCGTTCCCTTCACTTCCAGGAATCTTCATGTTCAACGCCTTCACTGTGCGAGCTGCTGCTTTGCTTGCGACCGTCGTTTGTCTGTCATTTGCCACCGGCGCGCACGCCGGTCCGGCTGCTTACGTCTACAACCCGATCGTCGAGCAGGGCGAGAAGGAAATCGACTTCAAATTCGGCACGCAGAAAGCGAGGGACGGGACCCGTGAAAGCGCCGGGTCGATCGGTTTCGGTTACGGCGTCAACGCATGGTGGTTCACCGAGATTTACGCCAAGGCGAACCGGGAGACGCCAGGGCAATGGCGCTTCGATGCCTTTGAATGGGAGAACAAATTTCAGCTGACCGAAACCGGCAAATACCCGGTCGACCTGGGTCTGCTGGTTGAAGTGGAGCGACCAAAAGACCGCTCCGAAGGCTGGGAATTGCGGTTCGGGCCGCTGTTCCAGGCAGAGCTCACACCTTCTGTCGTCGCCAATGTGAACCTGCTGTTCGGACGGCACTACCGCTCCGAAATGCCTTCGCCGATGAGCATGGACTACCAGTGGCAGCTCAGGTACCGCTGGAAGCCGGAATTCGAAGTCGGCGCACAGGGTTTCGGCAGCCTGGGGCCATGGCGCGACTGGCTGCCCGCCGCACAGCAGGAGCACAAGGCGGGACCGGCGATCTTCGGCAAGGTCAAGCTGGCCGGCCGCCAGGCAATCAAGTACAACGCCGCCTGGCTGATCGGCGCGAATTCGAACACCCCGCGCAACACGCTGCGCTTGCAGACCGAATTCGAGTTCTAACTGCCGTTCAGCTCCGGGGTTGTCCCCGGCCTGATCGCGCTCAAGCCCCTGTCAGACCGAAGTTGATCTTCATCAGGATCAGCATGCCGAACAGGGCGAAGAGCGCCGCGGCGATGAATCGCATCCGCGAGAGCGGAACGTACTGCGCCAGTCGCTCCCCGAGCAGAACGGCTGGAATGTTCGCCGCCATCATCCCAAGCGTGGTTCCGAGCACGACCATGCTCAGGCCCGCATATCTGGCGCCCAGCGCGATGGTCGCGAACTGGGTCTTGTCACCCATTTCAGCCAGAAAGAAAGCGATGACTGTCGTCACGAAAGGCCCGAACCTGTGGGGACGGTGCGCTCCGGCGTCGAGTTTGTCGGGGATCAGGGCCCAGCCGGCGAAGGCCAGAAATGAAAGGCCCAGCACCCATCGCATCACTTCGGGGCTCACGTTGGCGGCAACCCAGTCGCCAAGAAATGCGGCAAGGAAATGGTTGGCGATGGTTGCCGCGAAAATTCCCCCGATGATTGTCCAGTGCCGTCCCGTGAACCGGGTGGCGAGCAGAAAGGACAGCAGCTGCGTCTTGTCCCCCATTTCGGCGAGTGCGACCATGCCGAACGAGGCGAGAAAAGCTTCCACAGGAAAGTCTCCGGGGGCTGGCGACACAAACCAATGACTCGGCTGTCCCTCGCCAGCCCCAGCTGGTGGACACCCAAGTCAAAGGTCTCGCCAAGCATTTGCCGCGGACGCCATGGCCTTGCGGCCAAGTATGTTGACGTCAGCCCTTCATTGCGAAGGAGGCTACTCCCCTAAGACAGGATTGCACTGTACAGGATTGCGTCAGCTGCGTGCGCCGGATTGCACCGGTTGCGCACGCGGCCCGTACAATTGGGGCATGTCCAGCCTGCGCCACCATCGCTTTCTGACAGTGCTCATCGCGCTATGTAGTCTGCTGTTCATGCAGCTTGCCGTGGCGGGTTACTCCTGCCCGGGTTTCGGCTCTCGGGTGCAGGAAATCTCGGCGATGGCCGAGGCCGGCATGCCATGCGCTGAATCGATGTCGATGGACATGGAGGAGGGGCAGCCGGCCCTGTGTCATGCGCATTGCGAATCGGCGCAGCCGGTGGGCGACACGCACGCGGTGCAGGTCCCTGTGATCGATGTCGATAACGGCGCCTTCCGAGCCGCAGCGATTTTCATCGTGATCCCGCGAGGCGTCAGCGCTCAGTCTTCGCTGCTCACGCGGGCGACGGCGCCGCCGCTGGCGATCCGAAACTGCTGCTTGCGCATTTGATCCCCCGGTTGGTTTAGCACTGCCGGCTGCACCGCGTGTGCCGGCAGCCCGTGATGCTTGCCGGAGGATCCCATGTCGATTCGCTTCTCGTTTTTCCGCCTCGCTGCTGGCGCGGCTGCCGTACTTGCCATCCACATTGCGGAGGCGGCAGAACCGCTGACCCTCGCCGATGCACAGCGGCTTGCAGTCTCGCGCTCACAGCAGTTGGTGGCGAACCAGGCGGCCGCTTCTGCCGCTCGCCGGCTGGCCCAGGTGGCCGGCCAACTTCCCGACCCCGTGTTGAAAGTCGGCGTTGACAACCTTCCGGTGAACGGTCCCGACCGGTTCAGCCTGACCCGTGACTTCATGACCCAGCGGCGCATCGGTTTCATGCAGGAGCTGACCGGCATGGAAAAGCGCCGCCTCCGCGGCCAGCGCGGCGCGCAGGATGCCCTCCGGCTGCAGGCCGAGGGCCAGTTGCTGGCCACGAACGCCAGGCGGGACACCGCCCTGGCGTGGCTCGATCGCTACTATGCACTCCAGACCCGCGACGTGCTGTTGCAGCAGATGGACGAAGGCCGGCTGCAGGTTCAGGCGGCAGAGGCCGCCTACCGGGGTGCAAGAGGCAGCCAGGCGGAGGTGTTTGCGGCTCGCAGCGCGGTGAGCTTGCTGGAGGACAAGTTGAACGAGGTCGACCGGCAGGCCAGGAACGCGGCCGTGATGCTCGCACGCTGGGTTGGCGACGATGCGCAGCGAGTCCCCGTCGGCGCGCCGCCGTGGCGGACCACCGAGCTGGATCTGGGCATCACCCAGGAGCATCTGGAAACCCACCCCGAGGTGGCTGTCGCCGCTGCCATGGTCCACGCTGCACAACTCGACGTCTTCCTGGCGCAGGCCAACCAGCGCGCCGACTGGACGGTCGAGGCGAGTTACAGCCAGCGCGGTCCGGCGTATTCGAACATGGTGTCGGTGGGGGTCTCGGTTCCGCTTCAGCTGGATCGGGCCAATCGGCAAAACCAGGAGGTTGCCGCCAGGCAGGCGCTGGTGGACGAGGCCCTCGCGAGGTATGACGACTTGCTCCGGCGCGAGGAGGCCGAGGTCGGCGTACTGCTGAACGACTGGCGTAGCGGCAAGCAGCGCGTGGACCGCTATGCAAGCAGCTTGTTGCCATTGGCGCAGCAACGGACGGCCGCCGCGCTGGCTGCTTATCGTGGCGGCAAGGGCGACCTGGCTGCCGTGCTGGCCGCGCGCCGCGATGAACTGGAGTTAAGGACTCAGGCATTCGCGGCGGAGCTCGAAACCGCGCGCGCCTGGGCGCGACTGACCTTTCTCACCGCAGACCACGAGATGCCGACCATTGCCGGGAGCAAGCCATGAACCGCAAGCAGCTTTTTATCGGTGCCGCGCTGGCTGTGATGCTGGTTGCCGGTACCGGCTACGCCCTGTACCAGATGGGGATGAAGCAGGGCTCGGCCATGTCCGGTGCGCCTGCGGCCGCAACTGCGCCGCTGACCGGTGCAGTGCCGCAAGGCGTTGCGCAGGGCGAGGAAGCCACACGCCGCCACATGGCCACGGGCATCAAGGCGGGAGACGTGGACCCCGTGGTGGGCCGCAAGATCCTGTACTACCACGACCCGATGTCGCCAGCGACCAAGTTTGACAGGCCGGCGAAGTCACCGTTCATGGACATGATGCTGGTCCCGGTCTATGCCGATGGTGGGGACGCGGACCAGGGAAAAATCAGCATCAGTCCCCGGGTGCAGCAGAACCTGGGAGTGCGCACGGCGCTCGTGACCCAGGGGGCGCTATCTCCCGAGTTGGCGGCTGTCGGCAACATCGCTTTCAACGAACGCGACCAGGCGACGGTGCAGGCGCGTGCCGCCGGGTTTGTCGAGCGGCTGTATGTGCGCGCCACGCTGGACCGCGTTGCCAGGGGCCAGTCGCTGGTGGACCTGTACGTGCCCGAATGGATCGCGGCCCAGGAGGAATACCTGTCGTTGCGGCGAATGAAGGGGACGGACCTGGCCGGGCTGGTCGACGGCGCCCGGCAACGCATGCGGCTGGTCGGCATGAGCGAAGAGCAGGTCCGCCTGGTAGAAAGCACGGGCCGGACGCTGACGCGGATCACCGTCACCGCGCCAGTTGGTGGCGTCGTCACCGAGCTGAGCGTGCGGGAAGGCATGACGGTGGTGGCAGGAGCGCCCCTGTTCCGCATCAACGGGCTGGGCACGGTCTGGGCGAATGCCGAAGTCCCCGAAAGCCGGGCGGCCCTGCTGCGCCCGGGCACGCGGGTGGTGGCGCGAACCGCTGCTGCGCCAGGGACCACGTACGAAGGCCGGGTCCAGGTGCTGCTGCCGGACGTGAACGCGACGACGCGCACGTTGAAGGCGCGGGTCGAGTTGTCCAATCCGGGCGAGCGACTGGTGCCGGGCATGTTCGTGGCTATGCAGTTCATGGACATGCGCCCGGACAGCAGTTTGCTGATTCCCACCGAAGCCGTCATCCAGACCGGGCGCCGCGCAGTGGTGATGCTGGCGGAAGAAAACGGGCGCTTCCGCCCGGTGGAAGTGCAGACGGGGATCGAGTCGGGCGGCCAGACCGAGGTCAGGCACGGCCTGCAGGCCGGCCAGCGGGTGGTGGTGTCGTCGCAGTTCCTGATCGACTCCGAAGCCAGCCTGCGCGGTCTGGAGGTGCGCTTGAACGAAGCGCCGGCGACGCCAGCCGTTCCTGCGGTGCGGCATGAAGGGCAGGCCAGGGTGGAGGCGATCGACAAGACCACCATCATGCTTTCCCACGGCCCGATTCCGTCGTTGAAGTGGGGTCCGATGACGATGGAATTCAAGCTGCCTCCCGCGTCGGCGGTCCCGCGCAACCTGGAAGTCGGAGACCCGGTCTCGTTCGAGTTCACCATGGAAGCCGATGGAGTCGCGCAGCTGACCCGGCTCTCCCCGATGGCTCCGGAACCCAGGTCCGCCGGGGTCAAAAAGTGATCGCGCGCCTGATCCGCTGGTCCATCGGCAACCGTTTTCTGGTGCTGCTGGCCACCGTCGGCGTCGCTGCGTGGGGCCTGTACTCGCTGTCCCGGACGCCGCTCGACGCTCTCCCGGACCTGTCGGATGTGCAAGTGATCATCCGCACCAGCTACCCCGGCCAGGCGCCCCAGATCGTCGAGAACCAGGTGACGTATCCGCTCACCACCACCATGCTCTCCGTACCCGGTGCGAAGACGGTGCGGGGCTATTCCTTCTTCGGTGACTCGTTCGTGTACGTGCTGTTCGAGGACGGGACGGATCTGTACTGGGCCCGTTCCAGAGTTCTCGAATATCTGAACCAGGTACAGTCACGCCTGCCCGCCGCGGCCAAGGCTTCACTGGGCCCGGACGCGACCGGCGTCGGCTGGATCTACCAGTACGCGCTGATCGACCGCAGCGGCACGCGGGACGCCGGGCAGTTGCGCGCCTTGCAGGACTGGTTCCTCAAATACGAGCTGAAGACCGTGCCCAATGTGGCCGAGGTCGCGACGATCGGTGGCATGGTGCGCCAGTACCAGATCGTGCTGGATCCGGACAAGCTCGCCGCTTACGCCATCCCTCACACGCGGGTGGTCGAGGCAGTGCAAAAATCGAATCAGGAGTCCGGTGGCTCAGTGATCGAACTGGGCGAGGCCGAGTACATGGTTCGCGCGTCCGGCTATCTGAAAACGCTGGAAGATTTCAGGCAGATTCCCCTGACGACCACGCCTGGGGGTGTGTCGGTGCGCCTCGGCGACGTCGCGCGCATTCAGGTTGGCCCCGAAATGCGCCGCGGCATCGGTGAGCTGGACGGAGTCGGCGAAGCCACCGGAGCCATCGTCATCATGCGCACCGGCAAGAACGCTCTGGAAACCATTGCGGCTGTCAAAGCCAAGATTGCGTCGCTCCAGGCCGGCTTGCCGAAGGGCGTTGAAATCGTGCCGGTCTACGACCGGTCCGGCCTCATCGAGCGCGCCGTGGAAAACCTCAAACGCAAGCTGCTGGAGGAATTCCTGGTCGTTGCCGTGGTGTGCTTCGTGTTCCTGTTCCACCTGCGCTCGGCTTTTGTCGCGATCGTCTCGCTGCCGCTCGGCATTCTCGCGGCCTTCATCGTCATGTCCTACCAGGGCGTCAATGCCAACATCATGTCGCTGGGCGGAATCGCGATCGCGATCGGAGCGATGGTCGACGCGGCCGTCGTGATGATCGAGAACGCGCACAAGCATCTGGAGCACTGGACGCACGATCACCCGGGCGAACGGCTGCAGGGTGAGGCGCGCTGGCGGGTGATCGGCGATTCGGCGGCGGAGGTGGGTCCGGCCCTGTTTTTCTCGCTGCTGATCATCACGCTGTCGTTCATCCCGGTCTTCACGCTGGAGGCGCAGGAAGGCCGCTTGTTTGCACCGCTGGCGTTTACCAAAACCTATGCGATGGCCGCGTCCGCGGGCCTCGCTGTGACGCTGATCCCGGTGCTCATGGGATACCTGATCCGCGGCCGGATTCCCGATGAAAAAGCCAATCCGCTCAACCGCTTCCTGATCGCTGCGTACCAGCCGCTGCTGAACGCGGTGTTGCGGGCGCCCAAGGTCACGCTCGCCGTGGCCGGAGCAATCCTGGTGCTGAGCCTGTGGCCGCTGCAGCACATCGGCGGCGAATTTATGCCACGGCTCGATGAAGGCGATCTGCTGTACATGCCGTCGGCGCTGCCCGGGCTGTCGGCCGGGAAGGCGGCGGAACTGCTGCAGCAGACCGACCGGCTGATCAAGACCCTGCCCGAAGTCGCCACCGTCTATGGCAAGGCTGGCCGCGCGGAAACCGCCACCGACCCGGCCCCGCTGGAGATGTTCGAGACCACCATCCAGTTCAAGCCGCGCGAGCAATGGCGCGCCGGAATGACGCCCGACAAGCTGGTCGAGGAACTGGATCGCCTGGTCCGCGTGCCGGGGCTGGCAAACATCTGGGTGCCGCCGATCCGCAACCGGATCGACATGCTGGCGACCGGCATCAAGAGCCCGGTGGGCGTCAAAGTGGCAGGCACGGACCTCGCTGAAATCGACCGGCTGACCGGCGAAATTGAACGGGCGCTGAAGAACGTTCCAGGCGTGAGCAGCGCGCTGGCAGAGCGCCTGACGGGCGGTCGCTATGTGGACGTGAATATCCGGCGCGACGCCGCTGCCCGCTTCGGCCTCAGCATTGCCGACGTGCAATCCGTGATTACGTCGGCCGTGGGCGGCGAAAATATCGGCGAGACGGTGGAGGGCCTGCAGCGCTTCCCGATCAATGTGCGTTATCCGCGCGAGCTGCGCGATTCGCTGGAAAAACTGCGCAGCCTGCCGATCGTGACGGAACGTGGCGCGCGCCTGGTGCTCTCCGACGTCGCCGAGGTCCGGGTGGCGGACGGGCCCCCGATGCTGCGTAGTGAAAATGCGCGGCTGTCTGGATGGGTGTACGTCGATATCCGGGGGCGCGACCTGCGCTCGGCGGTGCGCGAGATGCAGAAGGTGGTCGGCGAGCGGGTGAAACTGCCGCCCGGCTACTCGGTGTCGTGGTCCGGCCAGTTCGAATACCTGGAGCGGGCAACGGCCAAGCTGAAGATCGTCGTGCCTTTCACGCTGCTCATCATCTTCGTGCTGCTGTACCTGACGTTCAAGCGTTTCGACGAGGCGGCACTGATCATGGCGACGCTGCCGTTTGCGCTGGTCGGTGGCATCTGGCTGCTCTACCTGCTGGACTACAACCTCTCGGTCGCGGGAGCGGTCGGCTTCATCGCCCTGGCTGGCGTGTCGGCCGAGTTCGGCGTGATCATGCTGCTGTACCTGAGACATGCCTGGGACGATCGCGTCCTGAAAGGCCGGACTGACACGGCAGACCTGCTCGATGCGATTCGCGAAGGCGCCGTGCTGCGGGTGCGGCCCAAGGCGATGACCGTAGCCGTGATCCTGGCGGGGCTGTTTCCGATCATGTGGGGCTCAGGGACAGGGTCGGAGGTGATGCAGCGCATCGCGGCGCCGATGGTGGGCGGGATGATCACCGCCCCCTTGTTGTCGATGTTCGTGATCCCCGCGGCCTATCTGCTGCTCAGGCGCTGGGCCCAGCGCAAGAAGAGCGACCACGACCCGATGGCGTGACTGTCGTTCTCTCTCGGTTTTCGTTATTGTGCTTTGCTCGGTGCACCCACGTGAAACCGCGCTGGCTGATGCCTTCGATGACCGCCTTGAAGTCGGCGAACCCCCCAGCTTGAGGCTGGGCTCGAGCCAGAAGGGGTGAAAGAAGAAGGATGCGAACCCGTCGCGCACGGTCAGCGCGT
The DNA here is from genome assembly GCA_025351615.1 of Ramlibacter sp. GTDB lineage: Bacteria > Pseudomonadota > Gammaproteobacteria > Burkholderiales > Burkholderiaceae_C > Ramlibacter. Next base: position 12,379 of record JANXVP010000499.1, read on the forward strand.
AATCGGCATTCCCGAGAATGTCCGCTGGCGTGTAGTTGTACTTGGACGTCGAGTCGATCAGGCGGATGTCGTACTCGATATTGCCCAGGCTTTCGGGGATGACGCCCTGGCCGTAGCAGTCCTGGAGCTCAGCGCAGAGCCTTGGTAATGAGTCGTTTCCCATGCGACCGGCTGGTAGCCGTTCTGCACCAGTTCGCCGGCGCCCGCGAGCAGCCTGCCAAGCTTCTGCTTCTCGTCCCTGTCTTTCTTGTCGTCCTTGTTTGCCTTGTCCTGCCCGGCGTCCTGGCTTCGGTCCGAGTCGGCGAAGACGAAGCCCGACAAGGACAAGGACAAGGTCAATGCGAATGTCAATGCACGTAGGAGATACTTCACGACTGGCTCCCTGACTGGTTGATGCTGTTACTTCCGTGTGTTTGGAAGCGGTTTGTTTCAATACCAGAATCAATTTGTTTTTGTAACGAGTCGGGGTCGAGAGGCATCCCCTCAATTGTCCGTAGGAGCCCGCTGACGGCACCGCATTTGCGTCGGCTTTCGTCGACTCCGACTGATTGCCTGCCTGCTACAGGAAGATATGGAATGAAGACGCCAAAAGAAAAAGCAAACGGTTTCGCGCAGCGGCTGGGCCCGGGCCTGATCACCGGCGCCGCTGACGATGACCCCAGCGGCATCGCCACTTATTCGCAAGCCGGTTCTCAATTCCGCTTCGGCCTGGCCTGGACGCTGTTGCTGACGACGCCGCTGATGATCGGCATCCAGATGCTGTCCGCGCGGATCGGCTGGGTCACCGGAGAAGGGTTGGGGGCCAATATCGCCAAAATCTGCCCACGCTGGATCACCTTTGTCCTGGTGACGCTGCTGGTGGCTGCAAACACCATCAACATCGCCGCCGACATCGGGGCGATGGGCGAAGCGGTGCGGCTGCTTGCCGGCGGCCCGCTGGTGCTCTACGTGCTGGGCTTTGGCGCCCTGTCCATCGTCGCCCAGGTCTATTTCAGCTATGAACGCACCGTCCGCATCCTCAAGTGGCTGACACTGGCATTGTTTTCCTACGTTGCCGTGATCCTGTCGGTCGCCGTGCCGTGGAAGCAGGCCATCCACGAGGCGTTGATGCCTTGGGCCTATTTCCCCAAGGGCGTGACCATGAACGAGTACGCGTCCATGGTGGTGGCCGTGCTGGGGACGACGATCAGTCCTTACCTGTTTTTCTGGCAGGCCTCGCAAGAGGTCGAAGACAACAACCGCCGCCCGGAAGCAGCGGGACTGCGCTCGCATCCGGCCTATGCCGCCGAACACCTGTCCCGCATCAAGCTGGACACCTATGTCGGAATGATTTTCTCCAATGTGATAGCCATCTGCATCGTGGTGGCGACAGCGGTGACACTCAACGAACATGGCATCACGAACATCCAGACATCGGCCCAGGCCGCGGAGGCGTTGCGTCCTGTCGCCGGAGATTTCGCGTTCGCAGTCTTTGCGCTCGGCATCGTCGGCACGGGCATGCTTGCTGTGCCGGTGCTGGCAGGATCGGCGGCCTACGCGGTGAGCGAGGCGTTCGGCTGGAAGAGCGGCCTGTCGCACGGCTTTCATGAGGCGCGGGGCTTCTACCTCATCATCATCGCTGCGACGGTGCTGGGGACCGCCATGGGCCTGCTCGCGGTCGATCCCATGAAGGCGCTGGTCTGGAGCGCCATCGTCAACGGAGTGATCTCGGTGCCGATCATGGTCGTGATGCTCTGGATCGGCCAGTCGAAGCGGATCATGGGCGCGTTGACCATCTCGCGCCGCCACCGCTTCTTCGGCTGGGCGGCAACAGCCGTGATGGCCGTCGCCGTTGCCTTCATGCTGGTGACGAGCTTTTGACCCCCCGCCTGGCACAAGGCTGCCGCCAGGCTTGCCTGAATTCTCCCCCACGGGCGAGGCTGGACAAGCCCCGCCTCGCCCGTCGAAGCTTTACTTCGTCGAGAACGTGATCAGTTCGGCAGGCTCGGCCCCGCAGGTCGCACAGCCGCCTGGAGAAGTCCCGGACGAGGTCGGCACGAAAGCCTTGAACGTGACGGGATCCACTGCCACCGAGTGCGAATTGTTGCCGGTCGGCAGCTGGGCCACCAGCTTACGGGTCGCGGCGTCAATCACTGCGAGCACGGGAGTGCATGGGGAAGCTGCGCTGCAGGCGCCGTTGGTTCCGGCCATGCCCGATGCGGTCCAGCGGCTGGCGCCGCTGTAATAGCGGTTGGTTGCCGGGTCGTATTCAAGCTGGTCGCCGCCGCCGGCGTTGATCGACGCCAGGATGGCCCCGCTGGTCCGGTCCATGATCTGCACCAGCAAGGGCGCACCGGTCGTGCCTTCGCGGCAGTTGACGGCGATATCGTTTCCCGGCCCGAGCGCCAGGCCGGTTGGATCACAGTTCCCCTCGCTGTACGCGCGCGTTCCCGCAAGATCGGTGTAATTGACCGTCGCTCCCGGCGCAATGCCGCGGATGGAAGCACCCGAAATTGCTTCGAGTTCGCCATTCGGGTTGGCCGTGGTGCCGTCGTTGTTGACGTAGAAGGTGTCGCTTGCAGGGTCGTAGCGGCACGCCTCAAGGCCGGCCGAAGGCGCGCCGCTCGGATCGGTGAAGGTCACCTGTGCAACGACTGCCTGAGTTGCGGTGTTGATGAAGGTCGCAAACGGCGTGTCGGCTTCCGGGGTCGAGATCATGTAGAGGCCATGAACGGAATCGACGCAGCCGTTTGCGACCTTCATCAACACCGCAACTCAGGCAGTCGTTGCACAGGTGACCTTCACCG
>JANXVP010000559.1 GCA_025351615.1 Ramlibacter sp.
GCCGTCCCTGCTCGGACGCGTTGAGCCTTGACATCTCCTGCCCCATCAGCCGCACCGTCCCCGCCGTTGGCGCGTCGAGCCCACCCAGGAGGTGCAACAGGGTGCTCTTGCCTGAGCCGGAAGCACCGACGATGGCCAGGGTCTGGCCCGCGGGAACCTGGAGGTCGATCCCGTGCAGCACGTCGACATCCAGGCCGCCCTCGCTGAAACGCTTGCTCAGCCCCTTGCACTGCAGCACCACGCCGTCATGAATCCTTTCATTCATAGCGCAGCGCCTCGGCCGGATTGACGCGGCTGGCGCGCCAGCTCGGATAGATCGTGGCGACGAAGGCCAGCACCAGCGAGATGATCGCGATCGGCATGATGTCCGAGCTTTGCGGTTCGCTGGGCATGCGGCTGATCAGGTAAATGTCCTTGGGCAGGAAGCTCGCATGGAAGAGCTGCTCCAGCGCCGGCACGATCACGTCGATGTTCAGCGCCACGCCCAGGCCGAACAGCAGTCCGGCCAAGGTCCCGATGACGCCCACAGTCGCGCCCTGCACCACGAAGATGCCCATGATGCTGCCCGGGCTGGCGCCCAGCGTGCGCAGGATGGCGATGTCGGCCCGCTTGTCGGTCACGGTCATCACCAGCGTGCTCACCAGGTTGAATGCCGCGACGGCGACGATCAGCGTGAGGATGATGAACATCATCCGTTTCTCAAGTTCCACCGCGGCGAACCAGGTGCGGTTCTGCCGCGTCCAGTCCTTGATCAGGAACGAACCCGTCAGCGTGCGGCCCAGGTCCGCCGCCACCTCCCGCGCCTGGTGCAGGTCCTTGAGCTTGAGGCGGATGCCGGTCGGCCCTTCGAGGCGAAAGATGCGTTGCGCATCGTCCATGTGCAGCAGCACCAGGCCATTGTCGTATTCGTAGTGGCCGGAGTCGAAGGTGCCGACCACCGTCATCTGCTTCAGGCGCGGCACCACACCGGCGGGCGTGACCTGTCCGCTCGGCGCGATCAGCGTCACGGGGTCGCCTTCCCGCACACCGAGACTGCGCGCGAGCTCGGCGCCCAGCACGATGCCGAACTGCCCCGGCACCAGCTTCTGCAGGCTGGAGTTCTGCATCGCCGCACCAATGTCGGTGACTTCGTTTTCATGGGCCGGGTCGATCCCGCGCACGATCGCGCCGCGCATGTCCTCGCCGCGCGCGAGCAGCGCCTGCGCGGCAACGAACGGGGCGGCACCGATCACCTGCGGGTTCCGCCGCGCTTCGGCCAGGGTGCGGCGCAGGTCCGGCAGCACACTGCCCCCGGGACCGTAGATCTCGATATGCGAAACGACAGCCAGCATCCGGTCCCGGACTTCCTTCTGGAAGCCGTTCATCACCGACAGCACGATGATCAGCGCCGCCACGCCCAGCGCGATGCCCAGCATCGAGACACCGGAGATAAAGGAGATGAAGCCGTTGCGGCGGGTGGCGCGGCCGGCCCGGGTGTAGCGCCAGCCCAGGGCCAGTTCGTAGGGAAGTCGCATGAAGCCTTGGATTTGGAAGCCGATTGTGGCATCCCGGACAATACGGGCCATGTCAGACGGCGTCCACTTGTTGATTCCTTTCGCCGCGTGCCTGGCGCCGGGGTGCCGCGACGCGATCCGCACGCTGCAGCTGCCGCAGTTGCAGCGGCTGGTGGCGCGGCTGGCGGCCTCGGCCGCTGACAACGGCAACGGCGGCGAGCGCAGCCTGTCGCCGCCGCACGAGCGGGTGCAGGCCGCGGCCTGCGGACTGTCGGCGCCGGATGGCTGCCTGCCCTGGGCCGCGTGGCAGGTGCGGCAGGACCCGGGCGGCGCAGCCGGTGCAGCATGGGCCTGGATCACGCCTTGCAACTGGCAGGTCGCCACCGACCACATCGTGATGAAGCACCCGCGGGACCTGCGGCTGGATGGCGACGAATCAAAGGCGTTGCTGTCCGCGATGCAGCCGTTCTTCGTGCAAGACGGCATCACGCTCGCCTACCACGCGCCGACACGCTGGCTGGCAAGCGGCGAGCTGTTCCGCGGCCTCGCGACCGCGTCGCTCGACCGGGTGCTGGGCCGCGACATCGACGAGTGGGTGCCCAGAGCGGCTGCGGCCGCACCCTTGCGCCGCCTGCAGCAGGAGATGCAGATGCTGCTGTACACCCATGCGGTGAACGACGAGCGGGTGCGCGGCGGGCTGCTGCCTGTCAACTCCTTCTGGGCCAGCGGCACCGGCGCACTGCCTGACAAGCTGCAACCCGCGAAGCCAACCCGCCTGCAGATGCCGAACGGCCTGCGCGACGCCGCGTTGCTGCAGGACTGGATCGGCTGGACCGCCGCGTGGCGGCAGATCGACAACCAGCAGTGCCGCGAATTGAACGACCGCCTGGACCGCGACGAGCCTGCGACGCTGACACTGTGCGGCGAAGCGAACGCGCGCAGCTGGTCCGGCCACGACACCGGCTGGTGGCGCCGCATGCGCGCCATGGCTGGCCGCGCTGCGTTGCCCACCTTGTTCGAGAGCTTATGAAAATCGTCGTCAGGGACATTCCGCCCCGCGCTGCCTGGGCGCTGGAGCAGGCCGGAATCCACCCGCTGCTGGCGCAGCTCTACGCGTCCCGTGGCGTCCTGGGCAAGGACGAACTCGACGACGCATTGGTCCGCCTGCTGCCGCCCTCGGGCATGAAGGGCACGCACGAAGCGGCCGTGCTGCTGGCGGATGCGATCGCCGCCGGGCAGAAGCTGTGCGTGGTCGCCGACTACGACTGCGACGGCGCCACCGCCTGTGCGGTCGCGGTACGCGGCCTGCGGCTGCTGGGCGCCGCCCATGTGGGTTACATCGTGCCGGACCGCGTGGTCGACGGCTACGGCCTGACTGCGCCGATCGCGCAGCGCGTCAAGGACAGCGGCGCCGATATCCTGATCACGGTGGACAACGGTATCGCCAGCGTCGACGGCGTGGCGAAAGCCAACGCGCTGGGCCTGAAGGTGCTGGTGACCGACCACCACCTGCCCGGGCCGGAGCTGCCGCAAGCTGCCGTGATCGTCAACCCGAATCAGCCCGGCTGCGGCTTCGAGAGCAAGTCGATCGCCGGTGTCGGCGTGATGTTCTATGTGCTGCTGGCGCTGCGCGGGGAGCTGCGGCAGCGGGGCCTGTTCACGGCGCAATTGCAGCCCAGGCTCGACGCGCTGCTGCCGCTGGTGGCGCTCGGCACCGTGGCCGACGTCGTCAGGCTCGATGCCAACAACCGCAGGCTGGTGGCGCAGGGGCTGCGGCGGGTTCGCGCCGGCGCCCTGCCCTGCGGCCTCGCCAGCCTGTTTACCGTGGCGGCGCGGCAGTCACGGACCGCGACGACCTTCGATTTCGGCTTCGCGCTCGGGCCGCGCATCAACGCCGCCGGCCGGCTGGCAGACATGACGCTGGGCATCGAATGCCTGCTGACCGACGATTCTGCGCGGGCCGACGAACTCGCGCGCGCGCTGGACGGCATCAACCGCGAACGGCGCGTCATCGAAGGCGACATGCGCGAGCAGGCCATGTTGATCGCCGAAT
>JANXVP010000092.1 GCA_025351615.1 Ramlibacter sp.
ACGACGACGCGCGCGCCAAATTCCGCAGCCGCTGGCGGGAGCTGCTGGAGGGCGATCCGACCAAGAGCCGCATCTACAAGGACATGGGCAACGGCGTCGCCACCGCCGGCATCGAGTACTACCTGCCGCTGTTCTTCGACGAGACGGCGTCGGTGTTCGACTACTTCGGCGCTGAAGCGACGGTGGTGATGCATGGCGACCTGGAACCGGCTTTCCAGCACTTCTGGCAGGACACGAAAGACCGCTATCGGCTGATGCAGGGCGACCCCGAGCGGCCGGTCCTGCCTCCTCAGGCGCTGTTTCTGTCGAGCGAGCAGTTCTACGCCCGCGCCAACCAGCATTCGCAGCTGTCGCTGCGGCCGTCGGCCGAGGACGCGGCGGACGGTGCGCTGTTTCAAAAGCTGCCCGAGATGTCGGTCGTCCGCGGAGCGGAGGAGCCGTTGGCGCGCTTCAAGGACCACCTGCGCAACACGCAGCATCGGGTCCTGGTGCTGGCCGAGAGCGACGGCCGGCGCGAGAGCCTGCTTGACTTCATCCGCGCCAGTCACCTCGCGCCACCGGCGTTCGACTCCCTGCAGGAGTTCGAGGCCAGCGACGAGAAGCTGGGCATCGCCACCGCGTCGCTGAATTCGGGCTTCAGCTGGATCGCGTCCGGCATCGATTTCGTCACGGAGACCGAGCTGTTCGCGGCCGGTCCGACCACCCGGCGGCGCAAGAAACAGGAACAGGTCAGCGACGTCGAGGCGCTCATCAAGGACCTGTCGGAGCTGAACGTCGGAGATCCGGTCGTCCACGCCCAGTACGGCATCGGCCGCTACCGCGGCCTGATCAACATGGACCTGGGCCAGGGCAAGAACGAGGACGGGACGCCCGCGGTCCAGGAGATGCTGCATCTCGAATACGCGGAAAAGGCGACGCTTTACGTGCCGGTCAGCCAGCTGCACCAGATCAGCCGTTACACGGGCGTCTCGGCGGACGAAGCCCCGTTGCACAAGCTCGGCTCCGGCCAATGGGAAAAAGCCAGGCGACGCGCAGCCGAACAGGTCCGCGACACCGCCGCGGAGCTGCTGAACATCTATGCGCGCCGGGCTCTGCGCGAAGGCCACGCCTTCCGCTACTCGGCGCAGGACTATGAAACGTTTGCCAACGACTTCGGCTTCGAGGAGACGGCAGACCAGAACGCCGCGATCCATGCGGTGATCCACGACATGATCTCGCCGCGGCCGATGGACCGGCTGGTCTGCGGCGACGTCGGCTTCGGCAAGACCGAAGTCGCATTGCGCGCCGCGTTCATTGCCATCACGGGGGGCAGGCAGGTCGCCTTCCTGGCGCCGACGACGCTGCTGGCGGAGCAGCATTACCAGACGCTGATCGACCGCTTCAGCAAATGGCCGGTGAAGGTGGCGGAGGTGTCGCGCTTCCGCTCCGGCAAGGAAGTAACGGCGACGCTTAAGGGGCTGGCCGATGGCAGCGTCGACGTGGTGGTCGGGACCCACAAACTGCTCAGCGAATCAACGAAATTCAAGAACCTCGGCCTGCTGATCATCGACGAGGAGCACCGGTTCGGCGTGCGCCACAAGGAAGCGATGAAGGCGATGCGCGCCGAGGTCGATGTGCTGACGCTCACCGCGACGCCGATTCCGCGGACGCTCGGCATGGCGCTGGAAGGCCTGCGCGACCTGTCGGTGATTGCGACCGCACCGCAGCGCAGGCTGGCGATCAAGACCTTTGTCCGTAACGAAGGCAACGGCGTGATCCGCGAGGCCGTCCTGCGTGAACTCAAGCGCGGCGGGCAGGTCTATTTTCTGCACAATGAGGTCGAGACCATCCAGAACCGCCGGCAGCGGCTGGAAGAGCTGCTGCCGGAAGCCCGGATTGCGGTGGCCCATGGCCAGATGCCCGAGCGCGAGCTGGAGCGGGTGATGCGCGACTTCGTGGCCCAGCGCTACAGCGTGCTGCTGTGCTCCACCATCATCGAGACCGGCATCGACGTGCCCACCGCCAACACCATCGTGATCAGCCGCGCGGACAAGTTCGGCCTGGCGCAGCTGCATCAGCTGCGCGGCCGGGTCGGCCGCAGCCACCACCAGGCCTATGCTTACCTGATGGTGCCGGACAAGGAAAGCCTGACCCGGCAGGCCTCGCAGCGGCTCGACGCCATCCAGCAGATGGAGGAGCTTGGGTCCGGTTTCTATCTTGCGATGCACGACCTGGAGATCCGGGGCGCCGGCGAGGTGCTCGGTGAAAACCAGAGCGGCAACATGCTCGAGGTCGGCTTCCAGCTGTACAACGAGATGCTGTCGGAAGCCGTCCGGTCGCTGAAGGAAGGCAAGGAGCCGGACCTGCTGGCGCCCCTGTCCGCCACCACCGACATCAACCTGCATGCGCCCGCGCTGCTGCCCGAGGACTATTGCGGCGACGTCCACCTGCGCCTGTCGTTTTACAAGAAGCTGGCCACCGCGAAAACGACCGACCAGATCGACCTGCTGCTGGAAGAAATCGTCGACCGCTTCGGCAAGCTGCCGCCGCAGGCGCAGACGCTGATCGACGTGCACCGGCTCCGGGTGATTGCCAGGCCGTATGGCGTGGTGAAGGTGGATGCTGCTCCAGGCGTGATCCACATCACATTCCGGAAAGATCCGCCGATCGAGGCGCTGCGGATCATCGAACTGGTGCAGAAGAACAAGCACATCAAGCTGGCCGGCAACGAGAAGCTGCGGATCGAGCGCGAGTTGAAGGATCCGAAGGACCGAGCACAGATGGTGCGCGACGTGCTGCGTTCGCTGGGACAACCCAAGGTTGCCGAGCCAGCGTAGAAAAGTCATTCCCGCGCAGGCGGGAATCCAGCGCATTCAGTTCCCATGCCCTGGGTCCCCGCCTGTGCGGGGATGACGAATTCTGCGGGAAAATAACCTGATGAAGACTCCCCGCGAATTCTCCCCCGGACTGGTGATCCAGGGCTTCACGCCGCCGCTGGCGCTGAAGGTCTTTCGGCTGATCGCGTTCGACATGGATTCGACGCTGATCAACATTGAATGCGTGGACGAGATCGCCGCGGCAGCCGGCAAGAAGGACGAAGTCGCCGCCATCACCGAGGCCGCCATGCGTGGCGAGATCGCGGACTATAAGCAGAGCCTGCGCGAACGTGTCGCCTTGCTCAAGGGCGTCAGCGTGCAGCACCTGGAAGATGTGTACGCGCAGCGGCTGCAACTCAACCCGGGCGCGGAAGTCCTGGTCCGTGCCTGTCAGGCCGCCGGCCTCAAGGTGCTGCTGGTCTCCGGCGGCTTCACCTTCTTCACCGACCGCATTCGCGACCGGCTCGGCATCGACTTCACCCGCTCCAATGTGCTGGGTATCGCGGATGGCAAGCTCACCGGCAAGATGGTCGACCAGCCCTGGGGCGACATCTGCGATGCCGCGGAAAAAAGCAGGATGCTGCTTGAAACCTGCGCCCGGCTGGGCATCGGCGCAAAGCAGGCGATCGCCATGGGCGACGGCGCCAACGATCTGCCGATGATGGCCCAGGCCGGCCTCTCGGTGGCTTACCACGCGAAGCCGAAAGTACGGGAACAGGCGATGGTCGCGATCAACTCGGGCGGGCTGGACCGGCTGCTTGAAGTCGTCCGCCAGGACTAGGTCCAGCCGATCTTGTGCTATTTCCTTGGCTGGAAGCGTGCCTGCTGCGCCGACTGCAGCACCGCGTCCAGGGACAGCTTCTGATCGGGATCCTCCAGGTAAGCAAGCCCGCCGGACAGGGGGTAGCTGCCCCTGGTGCCGATGGTGATGTCGCCGCCGGCAGCTGTGAGTGGCAGCAGCAGCGCCCATCCTGGCGCGACGGGGAGCCAGCCCCTGCCTCATGCGCGCTCCACTTGCGGCCGGCCCGCTTGCACGGCAAAACGGGCCAGGGTTTCGATCGTCGTATCCCGGCGTGTCACGTCGTCGACGACCCGCAGGCTGGTGGTCAGCTGGCCAGGCGTGAATTCAGCGACGCCATAGCCGCGGCGCTCGGCGTCGGCAAAAACAAAATGCGGATTGCTGGCAAGCCGCTGGGGCACTCTTGCGTTGGTGCCCGAGCGAGAAGTCAGACTGGTGCCGCAGAACTCCACGCCCAGCGTGGCGCTGTCGGGCCGTCCGTAATCGGCCTTGACGTGCCCGACCCAGTTCTCGTGCACGTCGCCTCCGAACAGCACAGGGTTGGCGACCGCCTGCTTCTGCAGCGACTGGGTCAGACGCGATCGCGCTGCCCCGTAGCCGTCCCAGCCGTCGTTCCAGAACGACGGGCCTGCCGCTGACGCAAGCTCGCGGGCGCCGAACAGCGTTTGCTGCGCAATGATCGACCAGCCGTCGTTGCCGACTGAGAGCGCCTGATCCAGCCAGCGCTCCTGCTGCGCCCCGAGCAGCGAGCGTGCCGGATCGTTCCAGGCCGGGCAAGCGGGCGGATGGACAAAGCCGGAGCCCAGGCGCCCGCCCCCGGTGCACACTTGCGGGTCCCGGTACTGGCGCGTGTCCAGCAGGTTGAGCGTCGCCAGCCGGCCAAAACGCAGCTGCGAATACAGGCGCACCTCCGCACCGGCGGACAATCCGGCGAGCGCCCGGGTGAGCGCGGACGCGCGCACCGGCATGTGCTCGTAAAAGGCCTGGTAAGCCGCGGCACGGCGGGCCGTGAAGTCCGCAACCACCGGTCCGCTGTCGCCAGCCTGCAGCCCAGCGTAATCGTTTTGCACTTCATGGTCGTCCCAGGTCACGATCCAGGGACATGCGGCATGCATCGCCTGCAAATCCGCGTCGCCCTTGTGCAGTGCGTAGCGTTGTCGGTAGTCCTCGAGCGTCAGCACCCAGCCGCCCGGCGGAACGCGAACGGCGCGCGCGGCATTCGGGTATTCGTAGATGTAGTCGCCCAGAAACAGCACCGCGTCGAGATCTTCCTCTCGCATGTGGCGGTAAGCGCTGAAGTAGCCATGTTCCCAGCGCTGGCATGACGCGTAGGCCAGCCGCAGCCTGCCGACCGCGGCATCGGGCGCCGGCAAGGTGCGGGTGCGGCCGACCGGACTCGACACCCCGCCCGCGATGAAGCGGTAGAAATACCAGCGATCGCCTTGCAGGCCGGTCGCTTGCGCATGAACCGAATGCGCCAGTTCCGCCAGGGCAAGCACTTCGCCGCTGCGCGCAATGCGGCTGAACTCCCGGTCGTGCGCCACTTCCCAGCGCACCGCGATCGAAGCCCGGCCCAGTCCGGACGCTCCGGCAGGGGCCAGCAACCGGGTCCACAGAACGACCGAATCGGCGGCGGGCGAACCGCTCGCGATTCCGAGCGCGAAGGGGTCCGCGGCGAAGCGAATCTGGCGGGTCGCACAACCCCACAACGCGAGTCCCATGGCTCCTGCCGCTACCGCTTGCAGCAGCCGGCGCCGGTCCGTCACGGGAAGCAAATCCATGGACCTCAACTATAGGTCACAGCCGGCGCCGCCAGCGCAGCGCTGCAACGGGCCCCGGGGCCGCGCGTGCTACAGGTTTCGCGGCTTTACGTCGAGCCGATGGGGCGCAGCGATGTCCTGCCCGCAAAACGCGATCGGTACAGCAAGAAGCCGACGATGGAGACGTTCAACAGGTTCCAGCCGATGCCGTTGACGAAGGCCGCGCGATAGGAGCCGGTCAGGTCGAAGACCGCGCCGGACATCCAGCCGCCCAGCGCCATGCCGAACAGCGTTGCCATCAGCACCGTCCCGACCCGCGCCCCCGCTTCCTTCGGCGAGAAATATTCGCGAACGATCAAGGCGTAGGCCGGCACGATGCCGCCCTGGAACAGCCCGAACAGCCCCGAGACCAGGTACAGCGACACCAGCCCGTCGAACGGCAAAAACAGCAGCAGCGCGACGCCCTGCAGGATCGACCCCAGCAACAGCGTGCGCAAGCCACCGATGCGATCCGAGATCCAGCCCGAGGCGAGACGGCTCACGACGCCCATCGCCAGCATCACCGACAGCATCTCGGCGCCGCGGGCTGCGCCGAAACCCAGGTCGCCGCAATAGGCCACGATGTGGACCTGCGGCATCGACATGGCGACGCAGCAGGACACGCCCGCGATGCAGAGCAGCGTTTGCACCGTGCCCGCCGACAAACCGAGCACCAGAGGCGAGCCGGCGCCGGCCAATGCAGCCTGGGCCGGTGCCGACTGTGGCTGCGGCGGCGGGCGGCGGCGCAAGACCAGTGCCAGCGGCAGCATCGCGAGGAAACAGAACACGCCCATGCCGACGTACGTGGCACGCCAGCCCGCCGCGTCGATGAAATGCTGCATCACCGGCGGCCAGATGGCGCCGGCCACATAGTTGCCGCTCATGCAGACTGCCACGGCGATGCCGCGGCGACGCTGGAACCACTGCGAGGTGTCCGCCACCAAGGGCGCGAACGTGGCCGAGGTGCCGAACAGTCCGACGAGCAAGCCCTGCGCCAGGCTGAATTGCCAAAGCGTCGTGGCCGAGCCTGCGGCAACGAAGCCGGCCCCGAGTCCCACCGCACCCAGGAGCACAGGCACGATCACTCCGAAGCGGTCCGACAGCCGGCCCATCAGGATTCCGCCGAGGCCGAATCCGACCATGGTCAGCGTGTACGGCAGCGAAGCATTGCCACGGTCGACCGCGAACTCCGCCTGAATCCGCGGCAGCACCACCGTGACGGCATACATGCCCGAGCCGCCGATCGTCATCAGCAGCAGCGACACACCGAGCCGGCTCCAGGCGTAAGGCGACTCGATGTCTTGCGGGGTTGCAACGCGCGTCATCGCCGCATTGGACACGACCAAGCTGACACCCCGCTCGTCATGCCTGCCAGACACCGTAGCCGGCTTCGCGCAGCGCAATCCCCAGTTCAACCTCCATCTCGCGCGCGGCCTCGTACGGCATCGGGTTGTATGTCGCATACAGCGCCGGCAGCAAGCGGACGCCGAAATCACGCACGTACGAATTCGCCTGGATGCCAGCCTTGTGCTTGTCGAAGCGCAGGTCCGGGTCGAGCCCGGTCATGCCGACGTAGACGAACGGCTGGCCGAGCCGATAGCCGGGGTTGGCGCGCCGGAAGCGTCCCAGATTCCAGACGTCATCCGATAGTTCGACGACGTAGACGTGGTGGTGGTAGCGCTCGCGTGGCGGCATGCGCGGTCGGATCGAAGCTTGGAGCGTGCCCACTATACTTGGGTCGATGGGAATGTCACCTGCCGATACTGCGCGCCGCCATTTCTCCATGCTGCGTGACTTTCATCTGGCGGACTTTTTCACGCTGGGTAATGCCGCCTGTGGCGTGGGCGCTGTATTTCTTGCGATGCTGTACATGGCCAGCGGCCTGGACACCCACTTCTTTGCCGCGGCTGCCCTTGCCCCGGCAGCCTTTGTCTTCGATGTCCTCGACGGCCGCATCGCGCGTGCCAGGCACCAGCACTCGGCGCTTGGACGCGAGCTCGACTCACTGTCCGATATCATTTCGTTCGGGGTTGCGCCGGCCGCGCTAGGCTTCGCAGCCGGCCTGGACGGCGGTTGGGACGCGGCGGCGTTGATCTTTTTCGTTTGCTGCGGTGTCAGCCGGCTGGCGCGCTACAACGTCACCGCCGAAAGCCTGGCTGCCGGCGCCGACAAGGTAGCGTACTTCGAGGGAACTCCCATCCCAAGCAGCGTGCTGATCACGGCAGTGCTCGCGCTTGCTGCGTGGCAAGGCAGTGTGGGTGACGATCTGTGGGGCGGGGCCTATCTGCTCGGGCCCTGGGAATTTCACCTGATGTCGCTGCTGTTCGTGCTGTCGGGCAGCCTCATGATCAGCAAGACGCTGCGGATTCCCAAACTTTGAACGACCGGGCGCCGAATGGCGCCAGGCAAAAAAGCTAACGCTTCGCGGCGGTGGCGGTCACCTGCTCTTCGACCGGTGAGAAAAAGGGCGTCAGCAAGCGTGCGCCGACGCCGATATGGCCGTCCTCATGCGTCAATCGCACTACCTCGCCCTCGCAGGTCAGCCAATGCTGGAGGCCACCGTGGGTGAATTGCACATTCAGGCTCAGCCGGGATCCCAGCGGCAGGTCGACATCGGTTTCGAAATACACACCGGTTGCGCTGATGTTGCGCGTGCGGGCCCTCAACCCTTCGACGCTGACTGCCAAATCAGTTTCGAACCGCGCCGCGGTTCGGTGATCGGACTGCAGACGTTCGCTGCTTGTGGAAGGATCTGGCATCGAATGTCTCCTGGCCGGGATTCGGCTGCTTCACCCTAGGAGATGATGTCCGCAAAGCTTGTAGGACAGGTTCCGGTCAGGTTGTAAGCCAGCTTGGCCGGCGCCTGGACGTCGCGACGCGGCTCGCGGTTACCGTTGGCTGGCCTTGCCGATCGCCGCACGCGCAGCCGCTTCAGTGCTCATGGCGGAGTCGAGGGACGTCCGGCAAAGCCCGGCGTGCTGATAATTGAGGTTCTCGTAAAGCTCGGCGGCGGATGGGCAGGCTTGCAGCACGGCCAGCAGGCCAGCATCGTTGGCTGCCACCGACAGTTCGCTGGCCAGGTGGTTGGCCACCGAGCGGTACTGCTCCGCGTCGACCGGCTCGCTGCTGTTGTCGAGCCGCTCCAGAACGCGGGCCAGCAGGACCAGATTCCTGTTGAGGGTGACTGCATTGTTCATGCCTCATACCTTGGGCCGTTGGCCGTCAATGCAAGGCAGACGCGGACCGGACCCGCACTTGGGCACGGTCCTGCCGTCCATCAGCGCGGAGATTTCGGCGCAGGCGCCGAAAAGTCGGCATCGGTACCGGGCCGGGTTGCTTCAAAGTCCTGCTCGCCCGCCGGCCCG
>JANXVP010000097.1 GCA_025351615.1 Ramlibacter sp.
TCGCCCGTCTCGCCCTTGTAGAACGCCGTGCCGATTTCGCGGCCGTCGAAGAGCCCGTATTGCAGGTCGCGGATCGCGCCCCAGGCAAAATTGTTCCAGATGATCCAGACCACGGGCAGGTTCTGCTCGACCGCCGTGCAAAGCACGTAAGGCGCCATCGTGAACCCGCCATCCCCGACGACCGCGACGCAGGGCCTGTCGGGCGCGGCCAGCTGCGCGCCCAGCACGCCGCACACCCCGAAACCCATGCTCGAATAGCCCCAGCTGTTCAGCATGCTCTGTGGCCGCCCGGCCTTCCAGAACTGCATGAACCAATTGTGGTGCACGCCCGAGTCGAGTGCGAGGATTACGTCGTCGGGCAGCATCTTCTGCAAAGTGCCCACGACGAACTCAGGTCGCAGCGGGCTGGTCGAGTCCTCGAAGTGCGGCCGCACGAAAGCTTCCCACTCCACTTGCCACCCCTGCACGCGTTCCAGCCAGGGCGCGAACTGCTTCGCCTTGATGCCGCTGGCGTCGATCGCGTCGAGCAGCTGCCGCGTAAATACCTTCACGTCCGCGATGATCCCCACTTGCGGCGCGTAGTTGCGCCCGAGCTCCTGCGGATCGATGTCCACGTGCACGAGCAGGGTCTTCGGGAAGTTCCACGAATAGCCGGCATGCCAGCTCGATGCGCTGCGGTCGTCGAAGCGCGTGCCCAGCGTGATGACCAGGTCGGCCCGTCGGCCTGCCTCGTTCGCGGGATATGCGCCATTGCGCCCGATGAAGCCCAGCGCCAGCGGATCGTCGCCGGGAATGCAACCCATGCCGTTGGGCGAGGTGATCACGGGAATGCCGAGCTGCTGCGCCAACTGCAGGATTTCGGGGCCCGCCTCTGAGAGCGTGGCGCCATGGCCGATGAAGATGACGGGGCAGCGCGCGGCCGCGAGCAGCGCAAGCACGGCCTGCACGTCCGCATCGCTCGCGCCCGGCCGGTGCGCGCCGTGCACGTGCGAAGGAGGCGGCAGCTCGACGTCGGCTTCTTCCTGGTAGACGTTGTACGGGATGTCCAGGTTCACCGGTCCCGGCCGTCCGGTCACCATGGTGTCCATGGCCTGACGCAACGCAAGCGGCAGCATGTCCACGCGCGAGGGCTGGAACGAACGCTTGACCACCGGGCGCAGCACCTGAGCGAAGTCGGCCTGGTTGTGCTTGTAAAGCTCCTGGAACGGGCCGCGGTTGTGTTGCGAAGTCGGCACGTTCGACGTGATCGCCATGAACGCCGACGAATCCGACAGCGCGGTCGCCAGCGACATCACCATGTTGGCCGAACCCGGGCCGGTCGATGTCAGCGTGACCACCGGTCGGTGCTTGACACGGAAATATGCGTCTGCCATGTGCCCGGCGCACTGCTCGTGACGCGGGGAAACGAGCTTGATGCTGTCGCGCCGGTCGTACAGCGCATCGAGGATTCCGACGTTGCCGTGGCCGCAGATGCCGAAGATGTACGGCACCTTTTCCTGTACGAGGTATTCGGCGATGACCTCGCCACCCTTCATTTTGCTCATTGCTTGTACTCCTGTCTTCAGGTGGTGATGGAGACGACCCGTTCTTCCGTCATTTCGCGAACCGCGTAGTGCGGGCCTTCGCGGCCGAAGCCGCTGTCCTTGGAGCCGCCGTACGGCATCACGTCCACGCGTGAGCTGGACGTCTCGTTGACGTGCACACCGCCGACTTCGAGCAGCCGGGCCGCCCGCACCGCATCGCCCAGCCGGTTTGTGAAGATGCCGGTCGCGAGTCCATACGGGGTCGCGTTCACGCGAGTGATCGCGTCGTCAAGCGTCGTGAACGGCACGATGGACATCACCGGCCCGAAGATCTCGCTGCAGGCGACGCGCAAGTCGTCGCGCACGCCCGCCAGCAGCGTCGGCGGCACGACGGCGCCGCTGCGCGGCCCGCCCGCGAGCTGCCGCGCCCCGGCCGCCACGGCGTCGCCGATCCAGGCCTCGACGCGGCGCGCGGCGTCCTCGCTGATCACCGGCCCGACCACTGTGGCCGGGTCCGCCGGATCGCCATAAGGCAACTCGCGAACCAGTTTGCCCAGCTTCTCCTCGACGCGCTGGGCGATCGATTCGTGCACGAGCAGCAGCTGGATCGAGGTGCAGACCTGGCCGGCCTTGCGGTACGCCGCATTGATGATCTTGGGCAGGGCCGCATCGAGGTTGGCATCGTCGCAGACGATTGTGCAAGCGATCGAGCCAAGCTCCATCTGCGTGCGGCGCAGGCCGGCCTGCCGCTGGATGGTGCGCCCGACCTCGGTACTTCCCGTGAAAGCGAAGAAGCGGATGCGCTCGTCTTCCTGCAGCAGCCGCACCGCCTCGCCAGCGCCGTGCACAACGCTCACGAAGCCACGGGGCACGCCCGCCCCAGCCAGCACCTCGGCCAGCAGCGTCGCGGTGACCGGGGTGTGCAGCGACGGCTTGAGGATGACCGTGTTGCCGGCGGCGAGCGCCGGCCCGGCCTTGTGCGCCACCGTATTCAGCGGCGAGTTGAAGGGCGTGATGGCCAGCACGACACCGAGTGGAACGCGCAGCGTGAACGCCATCCGGGACGACTGGCCCTGCACGCCGTCCATGGGGATCATGTCGCCCGCAATGCGCCGCGCTTCCTCGGCCGACAGCCGCAGGGTCTGGATGCTGCGGCGGACTTCGCCGAGTGCATCGCTGCGGGTAAAGCCCGCTTCGCGCCGCATCGCCTCGATGAATTCCTCCTGCCGCGCCGCGATCCCTTCGGAAGCCTTTTCAAGGAAGGCGCCCCGCTCGTGGCCAGAGGGAACCCCTTGGCGGAAGGCCGAATGCGCGGCGTCCACGGCCTGCGTCAGCTGCTCGCGGCTGGCGACCGCGATGCTGCCGAAGGTCTCCAGGGTGTACTTGTCAACCAGCGGGAACTTCTCGCCCAACCCCTCGACCCACTCGCCGCCGATGAGGTTCCGGCAGGTGGCATGGCCGGTCCTGCCGGGAGATTCAATGCTTGCGTTCATCAGCGTGCCTCCTGAGTGTCGTGCGCCGGCGTCGTGACGACGAGGAACACAAGGCCGGCGGTGCCGGTGTTGCTGAACCCGTGGCGCACGCCGGGCGGGACATACACATAGTCGTGGGGACCCATCAGGTGGCGCTCGCCATCGGTGGTCAGCACGCCCTCGCCCTCCAGCACGTAGTAGACCTGCTCCTGCACCTGGTGCACGTGTTCCTCCACGAAAGCCGCCGGCGCATAGCGCGAAATCCGGAAGTCCACCCGATCGGAACCCACGTTACCCGGACCCACCAGCTCTTTCGACAGCGCGCCGCCGAAGTGGCCCGGATACTCCCGCCACGCCAGTCGGGCCATCGCCTCCACCAGCGCCGTCTCGCGGCGCTTGCCTGCATTCATTACATGCTCCTGTTTGTCGGTAGGTTGTTCAAAGCCACAGAATCTTCTTTCGGTACTCGAGGTCGTGCAACAGCGGTTCGGCGGGGCCGGTGTGGAACACGGCGCCGCGCTCCAGCGCGAACACCCGGTCAGCCAGCGCCAGCACGAGGTCAAGGTTGTGCTCGACGATCACGATCGAGACGTCCTTGCGCAAACG
>JANXVP010000112.1 GCA_025351615.1 Ramlibacter sp.
GTCGGCGCGCTCGAGCAGCGGCCGCAGGAAGTTCTCCTGGAAGTTGCGTGACAGCGTGGCCACTGCGCCGATGCGCAGCACCTGGCGCTCCTCGCGGCGGCCCTCGCGCAGCAGCGCCGTCAGCTCCGCCCCCGCGGCGAAGATCGAATCGGCATAGCCCAGTGCCAGCTGCCCGGCTTCGGTGAGCTTCAACCCACGCCCGACCCGGGCGAACAGCGGCTGGCCGAGTTGCTCTTCCAGCTGCCTGATCTGCGCCGAAAGCGCCGACTGCGACACGTGCAGTTGCAACGCGGCGCGCGTGAGATTGCCCTCCCTGGCCACGGCCCAGAAATAGTGCAGGTGATGGAAGTTCAGGCGTGGCATGTCTTAACCGTTCTGATTTACAGCACGTATTGTGCCGAACAAAGTATTTTACGGAATGGTCGCCGGTGGGCACAGTGGGTGGACTGCCTCACTGGACCCGCTCATGAACCCGCACCCCGACATCGCCTCCACTTTGCCGATCTGGCACGCCGTCCTGGTCATGGGACCGGCACTCGCGGCCATTGGTGCGGCACTCTTCGCCGGGCCCGCGGTTTCTACTCCCGCCGCGTGGCGGGCCGCCCGGTTGGCGGCATCGGCTGGCGTCGGCTGCGCCGCCCTGTCACTGGCTGCGGTGTTGTCCGGCTCACAGGGCTCAGGCTACGGCCTGCGCGCCGATGCTGTCGGCAGCACGGTGACGCTGCTGGTGGCGTTTGTCGGCTGGGTCATCGTGCGCTATTCGCAGGCCTACCTGAGCGGCGAGGGGCAAGAGCGGCACTACGTGCGCTGGCTGATGGCCACGCTCGGGACGGTGGGCGTGGTGGTTGCCACCAACCATGTGCTGGTGCTGGCGCTGGCCTGGACGGCCACCAGCCTGGCGCTGCATCGGCTGCTGACGTTCTTTGGCGACCGGCCGCCGGCGGTGGTGGCGGCGCACAAGAAGTTCATCGTCGGCCGCGCGGCCGACCTGTGCATGCTGGTCGCCGCCGCCCTCCTGTTCCAGGCTTTCGGCACGTTGCACATCGACCAGATCGCGCGGCAAGCGGCCACGGCTGCGCAACTGCCCTGGGCCGCCCACGCAGCGGCAATGCTGATCGCGTGCGCCGCGCTGCTCAAGTGCGCGCAACTGCCCTTCCATGGATGGCTGATCCAGGTGATGGAGGCGCCCACGCCGGTCTCGGCGTTGCTGCATGCGGGCGTGGTCAACCTGGGCGGCTTCGTGCTGATGCGTTTTGCGCTGCTGGTCGCCGGGGTGCCGGCAGCCCAGGCGCTGCTGGTGGTCGCCGGGACGGCCACGGCGGTGCTGGCGGCGCTGGTGATGACCACGCGGATCAGTGTCAAAGTCATGCTGGCCTGGTCGACCTGCGCCCAGATGGGCTTCATGCTCATGCAGTGCGGACTGGGTGCCTGGGAGATGGCGTTGCTCCACCTGGTCGCGCATTCGCTGTACAAAGCACATGCCTTTCTGGGCAGCGGCGGTGCCGTGCGCCGTTCGCTGCTGATGGACTTGACGCCGCAGGCGAGAAGGCCGGGGTCGATGGGATTGGCTTTGGGCGCTGGCATCGGCGTGGGCATGACCTGGGCCGCCGGCACAGCGTGGGGCTGGCTGATCCCGGTGCAGACGATCAGCCCCACGCTCTGGGTGCTGGCCGGCATTGTGGCGCTGGCTTTGGTGCCGCTGGTGCATGTGCGGTCGCCGCGCCTGGGCGGGTGGTGGCCGCTCGCGCTGGCCGCAGGAGGGTTCGGCGTCGCTTTCGCCTACTTCGGACTGCATGTGCTGTTCGTTGCGTGGCTGCTGCCGAATGCTGCCACACCCCCGGCGCCGCTCCTGATCGGCGTGGCGCTGGCCTTCGCGGGGCTTTTCCTGCTCCAGTGCGCCATCACGGTGTCTCCCAATGGCGCACTGGCGCGCCGCCTGTATCCGTGGTTCTACGGCGGCCTGTTCCTCGACGAGAAATTCAACCGGGTCATGTTCAAGCTGTCGCGCCCGCCCGCACCCGCGACCCCAGGAGCCCGCGCATGAACGCCCCGGTCGAACCGCACGTCCTGCAGGCACAGCGCCTTGCCACCCAGATCGCTTGCGCCGCGTCGCGCCTGGCGCCAACCTGGCCCCTGGACCAGTTCATCGCGGTCAACCCTTACTGGGGTTGGGTCGACCGCCCGATGCCCGAAGCCGCGGCGATGCTCGGAACGCTCTCCAGCACGCGGCTGACCATGCCACGCCAGTGGTTCCGGGAGCAGTGGGCCGCAGGCCACCTCGAGCGTCGGCACCTCGAAGCAGCGACCGAGGCCACGGGCGACGCAAACGGGATCGATCTCTTGATCGAAGCATTGGAAAGCAGCTCACCGCCCTTGAAGCGCCTGCCGCTGATCACCGATCTGCGCGACAGCGGCGCGCCGCCGCGACCGGGCCAGAGCTGGACCGAGCTCGTCACCCACCAGACCAGCCAGCATTGCGCCGCCTACTTCGACCAGCATCAGGCCGCCTGGAAAATGGACGCCGGGCTGGGCCTGTACGACTGCTGGCGCCAGCAGCTCGGCGCCGACCACGGCTTGCCATGGCGCAAGACGCGCGCCACGCTGCGGACCCGGCTCGCCGCGATGCCGGCCGCGCCGCAGGCGCTGATCGGCGACGCGCTGGATGCGATGGCGATTGCCGAAGACGGCCGCGAGGCCTACCTCAGCGCCGTGATGATGGCGATCGGTGGCTGGGCTGCCTGGTGCGCCTACGAACGCTGGCAGGCACGCTTGAAGGGCGGGGACGACCAGCAGATCGTGCAGCTGCTTGCCATCCGCCTGGCCTGGGAATGGCTCCTGCATGAAGACGCGCCGCCCGGCACTGTGCCTGCAGGATGGGCGGCCCGGTGGAGCACGGCCGATGAGGCCGCGCTCGCGTTGCAGCAGGTGCAGCGCACGGACTGGACCTTGCAATACGCGGCCGAGGTCGCCTACCAGCAGCAGCTGATCGCCGGTTTGAGCAAGCCTGTTCCAGCGGCTGTGGCCACCCCGCCCGCAGTGCAGGCCGTCTTCTGCATCGATGTGCGCTCCGAGGTGTTTCGCCGGGCGCTGGAAGCCTGCGGCCCAACGGTGCACACACGCGGCTTTGCCGGCTTCTTTGGACTGCCCATCGCCTACTCGCCCGTGGGCAGCGCGCTCACACGACCGCAACTGCCGGGGCTGCTGGCGCCGACGCAATGTGTCAGCGAACGCGGCAGCCAAGGCAACGTGAGCGCAGCGCTGGGACAGGTGCTCGCCAGGCGGCGGCGCAACGCGCTGCAGTGGCGTCGGCGCTGGGCCGAGTTCCGTGCCGCACCCGGCTCCGCCTTCAGCTTCGTCGAGTCGACGGGGCTGCTCTATGGGGTCAAGTTGCTCGCCGACACGCTTCCTTCCAGCCAGACACCGGCACGCTGGGAAGACGCCGGCCTGCCGGCCAGTGCTGCCACCGACTTGCGGCCCTGCCTGCCGCAGGTCAATGACGATCCCGCATCCGCCGCCGTCATGGCCCGGGACATCCTGCTCGCCATGGGCCTGGTCGACGGTTTCGCGCCCCTGGTGCTGCTGGTCGGCCACGGCAGCCAGGCCGCCAACAATCCGCACGCCGCCGGGCTGGACTGCGGAGCGTGCGGCGGCCAGACCGGCGAGGTCAACGCCCGCGTGCTGGCCGACATGCTCAACACCCTGGCTGTGCGTGAGCACCTTCGTCGTCTCGGGGTCGACATCCCGGCCGGGACGCACTTTCTGCCGGCGTTGCACAACACCACCACCGACGAGGTGCGGTTGTTCGACACCGACGCCCTGCCCCCGGCGTTGCGAGCCGAGCTCGACGCCCTGAAAGACTGGCTCGAGGCCGCAGGGCAGCGCGCGCGTGCCGAGCGCGCCGGCAGCCTGGGGCTGGGCACGCTCGCGGAGCGACCGGCGGCGCTGAAACAGGCGGTGCTTCGGCGGGCCAACGACTGGGCCCAGGTGCGGCCCGAATGGGGCCTGGCCAATAACGCTGCCTTCATCGTCGCCCCACGGACGCGCACCCGGCACCTGAACCTCGCCGGGCGCAGCTTCCTGCACGACTACGACTGGCGGGCCGATGCGGATTCCTCGGTCCTCACGACGATCATGACGGCCCCGATGGTCGTCACGCACTGGATCAACATGCAGTACCACGCCTCCACCGTCGACAACCGGCGTTACGGCAGCGGCAACAAGACGCTTCACAACGTGGTCGGGGGGCTCATCGGTGTGTTCGAGGGCAACGGGGGCGACCTGCGCATCGGGTTGCCACTGCAGTCGCTGCACGACGGGCAGACGCTGCGCCATACGCCGCTGCGTCTGAGCGTATTCATCGAGGCCCCGCGCCATGCCATCGAACGTGTCATCGGCGACCACGAGAGCGTCAGGAACCTGGTCTCCAACGGCTGGCTGCACCTGCTGCGCATCGATCGCGATGAGCCGCGTGTCGAACGATGGCAGGCAGGCGGCTGGGTGTCCGCGTAAATCGGGGGGGCACTGGACCACCGCCGCCACCTGCCCGACCCCAGCCCGTCACCGACCGCGACGTGGTCGCTCCTGCACCCGCCGCAGGCCTCGGCGCTCGTCAGCACATGCCTTTACGTATGAGAATGGGACCTTCTGCCAGAAAGAAACCCATGCAACTCAAGCACATCTTCGACCTGTTCAAGAAAGCCGGCGCGGCCTGGATCGACGACTTTGCGCCCAGCATGGGAGCGGCCATTTCGTACTACACGGTGTTTTCGCTGGCGCCGCTGCTGGTGATCGTCATCGCCATCGCGGGAGCGGTGTTCGGCCGTGAGGCCGTGACGGGCCAGATCGTCACGCAGCTCAGCGGGCTCATCGGCAAGGACGGCGCGCAGGTAGTGCAGGGTCTGGTCAGCAGCGCCAGCGACACGCACAAGGGGCTGGTGGCCGGGTTGATCAGCCTGGGGGTGCTGCTGGTCGGCGCCACCACCGTCTTCGCCGAGCTGCAGAGCGCGCTCGACCGCATCTGGCACGTGTCGGTGGCCGACAAGCCGGCGGGCCTGTGGGCGCTGCTGCGCACCCGCATCGTCTCGTTCGGGCTGATCCTGGGCGTCGCCTTTTTGCTGATGGTCTCGCTGTCGGTCAGCGCCGGCATCGCCGCCTTCGGCTCCTGGGCCGGCGGGCTGATGCCGGGTTGGGAGGTTCTTCTGCACCTCCTCAACATGGCAGTGTCGGTCTCGGTAGCGACGGTGCTGTTCGCGATGATCTACAAGCTGATGCCGTCGACCAGCATGGAATGGCGCGACGTGTGGATCGGCGCCGCCGTGACGGCGGTGTTGTTCGAAGTGGGCAAGCTGCTGATCGGCCTGTACCTGGGCAAGAGCGGCGTCACCGAATCGTTTGCCGCGGCCGGCTCGCTGGTGGTGCTGCTGGCCTGGGTCTATTACGCGGCGCAAGTCTTTCTGCTGGGCGCGGAATTCACCAAGGTCTACGCCGACGAGCATGGGTCCAAGTCGGGCGCCAAGGCGATGGACAAGACCGCGCAGACGGCCACCGAAGGCAAGCCGGTCGAAGTGCGCACCAGCGGTCCAGCCGCGCCGGGGGGAGCGCTGGCAGGGCATTCGGCGCTCGCCACGTCGGCCAGGGGAACGCCAATCGTTGCGGTGCCGGTGGCGCCGACCGGCCAGAAGGCGATCGAGATCGAGATCGAAGCGACCAAGAAGGCCATCCTCACCCAGCTGGTGTCGCTGGCCGTCATTGCCGTCCTCGATGCCGCCATGTCCAAATACATGAAGCGCGTGGACCGGCGCTTCCGGCTTCTGGGCCAGCCTGTCAAGTCCGCAACCGCCACGGTGACACGCGAGCACCAGCGGGTGCGGTCTGACACCCTGCTCGCCCGCTGGCAGTCGCGGTGGCGCGGCCGGCACTCGCGCTAGCCGCGCTGACTCCTCGGCGACGGCACGCTGGGGACGCCGGAGTTCGCCGTGCAGGGGCAAACGAAGCTGACGGGCACCTGAACGACGGGCGCGATTCTTTCCTACGGGAAACGGATGCCTGCGCTGACCTGGCTGGCTGGTGCGTGGAGAGACACTACAAGCTTAACCACCTCATCAGGAAATGTTCATGAAAGCTCAAGTTGCGTTGCTCTCCCTCTTTGCCGCGCTGATCGCTGTCTCCGCTCCGGTCCAAGCCAAGGGCTGCCTCAAGGGCGCAGCCGTTGGGGGCATTGGCGGCCATGTGGTGGGACATGGCGTTGCGGGCGCCGCCGTCGGTTGCGTCGTCGGCCGCCACCGTGCCAACAAGAAAGACGCCGAAACCCAGCGGGCCGACAACGCGACCCCGGTGAAGAAGTAAGCGCCTGACCGGCGCAGCAAGAAAGCTGCGTCACGTCCTTGTCGAAGGTCTGGGCGCAAAGCCCGGATGCCTTCGACCATTGC
This sequence comes from Ramlibacter sp., assembly GCA_025351615.1. Taxonomy (GTDB): domain Bacteria; phylum Pseudomonadota; class Gammaproteobacteria; order Burkholderiales; family Burkholderiaceae_C; genus Ramlibacter. Next base: position 6,429 of record JANXVP010000112.1, read on the forward strand.
CTGCGCCAAGGTCACCTGCCCCATCATCGCTTCGGTGCGCAGGCCAGCCGCCAGGCCTCGCTGCGCCAGACCTTCGCGAACAGGGTGGGTTGCCTGCCATCTGGGCCTGACGCCCAACTGGTGGCAGAATCCAAATTTAACCCTAAAGTCCGCATGTTGATACAACTCACCTACGCAAGCCGCACGTCCAAAACGCTGGTTCCCGATGACTTGAAGGCCATCCTGGTTGCTTCGCAGCGCAACAATACGCGGGTGGGCATCACCGGTGCGCTGTGCCTGACCAATGGTATCTTTTTGCAGCAACTTGAAGGCGACCGCACTGCCGTCAGCCTGCTTTACCACCGCATCCTGTCAGACCCGCGCCACAGGGATCCCGCCATTCTGGATTTTGCTGAAATTGTGTCGCGCAAGTTTACCAAGTGGTCTATGGGCTCGCTGGCTTCGCTGGAATCGAACCGCGGAATTTATTTGAAGTATTCGCGCTCTTCCAGCTTTGATCCGTACAGCATGGCCCCGACCACGCTGCGCGCTTTTTTTGACGAAATCATGAGCAACGCTGCCTGGGTCAGCTGAGCGCGCTTGCTTAACCCCGCGGCCTCAAGGAGCAGCCCATGATTGAAAAACATCTCGATATCCCGACGCGCGACGGCGCGATGAACAGCTTCGTCGTCTATCCGGAAGAAAGCGGACCGCATCCGGTGGTGCTGTTTTACATGGACGCTCCCGGCAAGCGCGAAGAGCTGCACGACATGGCGCGGCGGCTGGCTTCGGTGGGCTACTACGTGGTGTTGCCGAACCTGTACTACCGGCGCAGCCGCGAC
>JANXVP010000165.1 GCA_025351615.1 Ramlibacter sp.
ATTCGGCAGGCGCTTCTCGCGCGCGGGTCCGGTCACCGCCAGCACGCGCAGCTTGCCGCTTTCGACATGAGGCAATCCGGAGGACATGTTGTCGAACATGACATCGACCTGTCCGCCGATCAGGTCGATCAGCGCGGGGCCGCTGCCCTTGTACGGCACATGGTTCATTCGCGCGCCGGCGGCCAGCTCGAACAGTGCCGTGACCATGTGGACCGAGCTGCCGGGGCCAGCCGTCGCGTAATTCACCTTGCCGGGGTTCGCCCTCGCATCGGCGATCAGGTCCTTCAGCGCGCGGTAACGCGAATCGGCCGGCACCAGCACGAGGTTGGGCGATTCGCCGAGCAGCATGATCGGCTGCAGTTCAGTGGCGGGGTCATACCCGAGTTTCCTGTAACTTGAATACGCGGCGTGGATGCCGATCGTCCCGACCAGGAGCGTGTAGCCGTCGCCGGGCGACTTCGCGACAAGCTGGGCGCCGAGGTGGCCGCTCGCGCCCGGTTTGTTGTCGACGACCATGGTCTGGCCCAGCAGCGGTGACATGCGCTCTGCGAGGATGCGCCCCAGGATGTCGGCAGCGCCCGCGGGGGCGAACGGAACGACGAGCCGAACCGGGCGGCTCGGATAGTCCTGCGCAAACGCGGGCAGGCCTGCCATTGCCAACCCCTGGGCCAGCATCCCTTGCAGCAGGGCTCGGCGCTGGTTCATTGCAGGTCGTCCAAAGTGAGCAGCGTCCTGTCTTCGTAAGGACGGTCCCACTGCTGCCAGTTGCCAGCGTGCACGATCTGCACCGGCAACTCGATCGAGCGCGGCACCGGTGCCCCCTGCAGGTGCCGGATGGCGCATTCCGTGGCGAGGTATGCCATCTGCATGGCGTTGAAATCCGCCGTGGCAAGCATGCGCCCCGCGGCGATGGCCTCGATCGCTTCGGGGATGGCGTTCACGCCGACCACGCTGGTGCTGCAACTGGCCTTGTCGAGGGACTCGAGCACGCCGACGGCCATGATGTCGTTTGCGACCAGGCAACCCTGCGGGCACCCGTTCGCCGCAAACCAGGTCGCGGCGCGCTCGCGCGCAACGGCCCGGTCGTAGTCGCCAGCAATCTTGCCGACGATCCGTATGCCGGGGCAGGTTAGCGCCGCTTCGAGAAATCCGCGCAGCCGTTCGATGCTGGTCACGGACTGATCCGGCCCCGTCACGATGAGCACGTCACCGTGGCCCTGCAGATGCGCGAAAAGATAGTTCGCGATCTGGCGGGCCAAGCTCGCATCGTCGGCGCCAACATAGGACGCGCTCGCCTCGGCTTCGATCGGATTGATGAACCCGACCATCGGGATACCTGCCGCTGCTATCCGGCGGATCGCTGGGTCGACACGCGTAGCGTGGACCGGCGACAGCACGAAGGCATCGGGCCGGGTCGCCAGCGCCTCGTCGATCAGCGCGCACTGCTGCTCGGGATCGTCCGGCGTCTGCGGCACATAGTGCTGCACGACGCATTTGTATCGCTGCGCGGCCCTGTCCGCACCCAGCCGCGCGGCCGCATACGCAGGGTTGCTCCTGTTCTTGGTGAAGACGGCCAGCCGCATGAAGCTAAACCATCCCGCCGTTCGGCTGCACGACCTGGCCATGGATCCAGGACGCGCGATCCGATGCGAGGAAGCTCACCACCTGCGCGACCTCCGCTGGCTCGCCGACGCGGTTGAACGGGCTCATCGCGCCCGCACGCTGCACGGCAGCGTCGTCCTTGCCCGAGCGGAATAGTTCTGTGTCCACCGGGCCGGGCGCGACGGCGTTGACCCGGACTTTGCGGCCGGCGAGTTCCTTGGCAAGCGAGCGCACGAGACCTTCGACGGCCCCTTTGGTCGCCGTATACGGTCCGCCGCCGGGCACCGCATGGCGGACCATCGAAGTGGTCAGGGCGATGATGGTTCCCCCGTCATTGACCTGGCGCGCGGCTTCAGCCAGCACGTTGAAGGCGCCGACAATGTTCACCTCCACGAGTTCGCGAAAACGGGCGGGGTCGAATTGCGCG
>JANXVP010000169.1 GCA_025351615.1 Ramlibacter sp.
CCGGCAACAAGGTGCGCCTGAAGTACGGCCACGTGGTCACCTGCACCGGCGCGACGAAAGACGCGGGCGGCCACATCACCCAGGTGCAGGCCGAACTGATCCCCAATACCAAGAGCGGCACGCCTGGCAGCGACACGGTGAAGGTCAAGGGCGTCATCACTTGGGTGGGCGTGGCCGATGCGGTGAAGGCGGAAGTGCGCTTGTATGACCGCCTGTTCGCAGTCGCGCAGCCAGATACGTCGGAGAAGAACTTTCTGGAAGAACTGGACCCGGAGAGCTTGAAAGTGGTGGCAGGCTATGTGGAGCCGGCGCTAGCGAAAGCGAAAGGGGATGACAGGTTTCAGTTCGAAAGGCACGGGTACTTTGTGGCGGACCGGAAGGAGCATGGGGTCGGCGGCAAGGCCGTGTTCAACAAGATCACCGGGATGAAGGACTCGTTCAGCAAGTAGTTGCCGCCCTCACCGGGCCCCCCAAGGCTTGCCAAGCTGACCACCGCTGCAACACAACCGGTCCCAGGCGCCCCTCCGAAGCGCTGAACCTTCACCGAACGCGAATCCGCGAGATTGCGATGAGTCATCGCGTGAGCGACGTGCGCGTGTTCGGTTCGGCCATGCGCGGCGATGACGAGCAGGGTAGCGAGTTTGACCTTCTAGTCGAGTCAACGGCGCAAACGACCTTGTTCGACATTGGTGCGTCCGGATTGAGCTGAAGCAGCTGCTGGGCATGGACATCGACGTACTCACCCCCAACGCGCTGCCGGAAAAATTGCGGGCCCAAGTCTTGAAAGAGGCCCAGCCGGTATGAGACGGCGCGACCCGCTACGGGTGAACGAATCTACACCTACACCGTCATGCGCCGGACCAAGCCGGTCTATGCGATCAGCTACGTGACCTGGAAGAGGGATACTGGCTGAGGAAGACGAAGTGAAGACCTTTATTCAAGAAGAGTTTGATGACCTCTTAGCCACTCCGGCGTTTACAGAAAAATTGATTTGGCACCTAAATCCAGATCCGGCAAGTCAGGCGCGTCTACCTCTTGTGCTGGAAAGGATGAGGAAGATTGCCGGGCTGTAGGCCGCGCTATCAACAGGCAAGAATATTCATGGATAGAAGCTGTTGCCCGGAACATCATCGATAAAACGCCTCCACCGCCCCCCGCAACTTGATCAGCAGTGGTTTCCCCTTCCGATCCAGCGTCTTGCCGGAGGGGACGCGTATCCAGCGTTCGCTGATGCAGTATTCCTCCACGTCGTGGCGCTCCTTGCCGTTGAAGCGGATGCCGATGTCGTGCTCAAAGATCGCGGCGACGTGGTGGGGACTGCGTGGATCGACTGACAGGTGATCAGGCAGTGCGGGCCATTCGGTTTGCGCGGATGGGGTCGCTGGTTCGGTGGATTCGGTCATGCACGCATTTTCCTGCATCCGGCGGCCCTCAATCCCCCGGCTAGCGGCTGGTGCGCTTTTTGGCCGTCTTTTCCGTCTTCGCAGCCTTCTCGAAAGCTTTGGCGTCGGGCGCGCCTTCGGCGCCCGGCTTGCGCATCTTCTCGCCGCTGCCGTGCGCGATGCGATCCTGTTTCGCTTGAATGTTGGCGTACAGGCCGGGCTTCTTCTTTGCGCTGCCGCCCTTGGCGTCCGTGGTCATCGGAGTCTCCTGGTTGGTTTGAAACAACTAACCTAACCCGATTCCTGTCCGCGCCTCGTAGGACGCGGCTGCAAACGCGTATTGCCTGCCGCTCACGCGTCGGTCTTCGGTGCAGCCTTGCCCTTGCGAGCCCTTGCCTCTTTCTTCGCCAGCCTCTCCGCATCCAGCAACTGCCCAGCCGCCAACCACTGCGCGAACTCCTCGGGCGTTTCCAGCGTGATGCGGCCCAGGGTCGCGGTACGGAATTCGGTGATGACGATCTCAGCCGCCTTCTGGGTGTTGATTTTCCCTTTGCCCAGCAGCCCGCCGCGCTGGCGGCCGACGGCATCGAGCACTTCCTCGTCCTTCATCGCGGCCACGCCGGTGAGCTTGTAGCGCGCCTCCAGCAACTGCGGATAGTCCTGGCGCAACCGGTCCAGCAGCTCCAGAGCCACCAGCTCTTCGTCGTACGCATTGCGGCCGATGGCGCCGCTGGCGGCCAGGTTGAACCCGCTCTGCGCCACGATGATGCGCGGCCACAGCAGGCCGGGCGTGTCGTACAGGTAGAAGTCGTCGGCCAGCGTGATGCGCTGCTCCATCTTCGTGATGCCGGCTTCGTCGCCGGTCTTGGCATGGCGCTTGTTGGTCAGCGCGTTGATCAGCGTGCTCTTGCCGACGTTGGGCACGCCGCAGATCAGCACCCGCATCGGCTTGGCCAGCCCGACGCGGCCGGGCGCGAGCGCGTGGCAGGCGGCCGCGAGCGGCTGCACCGCCGCTGCGTTGCTGGCCTGCAGCGCAAGGGCAAGCATGCCAGGCTGGGCGTTGTAATGCGCCAGCCATTGCTGCGTGCGCCCGGTGTCGGCCACGTCCTGCTTGTTCAGGATCTTCAGCGTCGGCTTGTGGCCCGTCATCTCGGCCAGCAGCGGGTTGGCGCTGGAGCCGGGCAGGCGCGCGTCCAGCACCTCGATGACGACGTCGATCTCCTGGATGCGCTCGGCGATGGCCTTGCGGGTCAGGTTCATGTGGCCGGGGAACCACTGGATGGCCATCGTGCGCGTGCTTTCTGTGCTGGGGGACTGAAGGGATGTGTGCCCGGCTAAGTGCCGGGATGTTTGCCCGGGTCAAGCCGCTACCCTGCAAGGATAATCGTCCGCATGCCCTTCCCGCTGTTCCGCGCGAGCCGCACCTTCCTGCTTTGGCTCGCCTGCGCAGCCGCTGCAGCGGCGGGCGCGACGCTGGACCTGCAGCCGGCGCCCGAAGGTTGTGGTGTAGCCGCCGTCGTGCGCCCCAGCCTCCGCCTGCCGCTGCCGCCCGCATCCCCGACAGCCAGGCCGTGCGCGGCAGCCGCAACATCGCGTGGGCGTGGCTGGGCTCACCCACCCGGCGCTATGCGCACGATGCGCTCGGCTCCGCCACGCATGCGGGCAGCCTGCATGCGCTGGTGGTGCAGCCGGACGGCTCGCAACGCGCCCTGTCACTGGAGCTGCCGCCCAATCGCGTCATCGAGGACCGCGTGCCGCGCCTGGCCGACCTGGACGGAGACGGCCGCGACGAGATCGTCCTGGTGGAATCCGACGCACGGCTCGGCGCGAGCCTGGTGGTGTACGGCCTGCGCCTGGGCGCCGGCGCCCGCCAGCCGGTGCTCGCGCAGCTAGCGCGCAGCCCTTTCATGGGCACGCCGCACCTTTGGCTCAATCCGGTCGGCGTGGCGGACTTCGATGGGGACGGTCGGGCGGATATCGCGGCGGTGAACACCCCGCACGTCGGCGGCGTGCTGACGCTGTACCGCTACCAGCCGCCGGCGCTGGAGCCGGTCGCCAAGCTGCCCGGCCTGTCCAACCACCGCTTCGACACGGTGGAACAGCAGCTGTCCGCCGTCTTGCAAAGCCCGGGCCAGCGCCCGGCGGTGCTGGTCGCTGGCACCGACCTGCGCATGCTGCATGCCCTGCGCATCGACGCCGCCGGAGGGTGGAAAGACCAGGCCACGCCCGTCGCGCTGGCGGCGCCGGTGCAACGCATGACCGCGCTGCCGGCCGCCGCCTGCATCCTGATGACGAACGGCGTGACGGTGCAGGCCAATCTGCGCGAGTGACCGGGAGCGATCAGCTTTCCCAATTTCGGCCGTCGGCTTGCCGATCAGGTCTTCAACCGGTACCCCGTCCTGAAAATCCACACCACCACGCCCAGGCAGATCGCCATGAACAACAGCGTCATGGCCAGGCTGATGCCGACGCCGACGTCGGAGACGCCGTAAAAGCTCCAGCGAAAGCCGCTGATCAGGTACACCACCGGGTTGAACAGCGTCAGCTTCTGCCAGAACGGCGGCAGCATGTCGATGGAATAAAAGCTGCCGCCCAGAAACGTGAGCGGCGTGATGATCAGGGTCGGGATGAACTGCAGCTTTTCAAAACCGTCGGCCCAGATGCCGATGATGAACCCCAGCAGGCTGAAGGTCACCGCGGTCAGCACCAGAAACAGCAGCATCCAGCCCGGATGCAGGATCTTCATCGGCACGAACAATGCCGCCGTGGCCATGATAATCAGGCCGAGGGCGATCGATTTGGTGGCCGCCGCGCCGACGTAGCTGATGACGATTTCCAGCGTCGACACCGGTGCCGACAGCAGTTCATAGATGGTGCCGGTGAACTTGGGGAAGTAGATGCCGAACGACGCATTGGAGATGCTCTGCGTCAGCAGCGACAGCATCACCAGGCCGGGCACGATGAAAGCGCCGTAGCTGACGCCGCCCACCTCCGGGATACGCGAACCGATCGCCGAGCCGAACACCACGAAATACAGCGACGTGGAAACCACCGGCGAGACGATGCTTTGCAGCACGGTGCGCCAGGTGCGGGCCATCTCGAACCGGTAGATCGCGCGGATGGCGTAGAGATTCATGCTTGCTCCTTCTCGCGCACCAGGCTGACGAAGATGTCTTCCAGCGAGCTCTGGCTGGTCTTGAGGTCCTTGAAGGCGATGCCCGCCCGGTCCAGCTCCTGCAGCAGCGCCGCGATGCCCACATGGTCGCTTTTCGCGTCATAGGTGTAGGTCAGCTCGGTGCCGCTCGCGGACAGTTCCAGCGGCAATACCGCCAGTGACGCCGGGATGCCCACCAGCGGCTGCGCCAGTTGCAGCGTCAATTGCTTCTTGCCCAGCTTGCGCATCAGTTCGATCTTGTCTTCCACCAGGATGATCTCGCCCTTGCTGATGACGCCGATGCGGTCGGCCATCTCCTCTGCTTCGTCGATGTAGTGGGTGGTGAGGATGATGGTGACGCCGGTTTCGCGCAGCGCACGCACCAGCTTCCACATTTCCTGGCGCAGGGTCACGTCGACGCCGGCCGTGGGCTCGTCCAGGAACAGCACCTGCGGCTCGTGCGACAGCGCTTTGGCAATCAGCAGCCGCCGCTTCATGCCGCCGGACAGCGTGCGGATGGCATTGTCCTTCTTGTCCCAGAGCGACAATTCCTTGAGCACCTTTTCGATGTGCGCCGGATTGGCCGGCTTGCCGAACAGCCCACGGCTGAACGACACCGTATTCCAGACCGTCTCGAAGGCTTCGGTGGTCAGCTCCTGCGGCACCAGCCCGATCAGGGAGCGCGCGGCGCGGTAATCGGAGCCGATATCGTGGCCGTCCACCGTCACCTTGCCTTCGGTCGCGTTGACGATGCCGCAGACGATGCTGATCAGCGTGGTTTTGCCAGCGCCGTTGGGCCCCAGCAGCGCGAAGATCTCGCCGCGCCGGATCTGCAGGTCGATCTTCTTGAGCGCATGAAAGCCCGAAGCGTACTTTTTGGCGAGACCAGTGATGGAGAGAACGATTTCCTGCATGTGGGCGCGACGATACAGGAATCGGCGCATTGACGCGCCCGTGAGCCGACGCTGGACAGGAAAGGTCCCGCATGCTGGAATAGGCGGCGCGCAGGCTGTGTTTCACCGTCCTGTCATCAAGCGCCAGGACCATCGGGGCTTCATTACAAATCAAGAGGGGGTTTCTTCCATGCCAATCCGCCATTCCAGCCATTTCGTCATGTCGGCGCTCGTCGCCCTCCTGGGCCTGTCCGCCTGCGGCGGCAACGGCGCCGATGCCCTGCCGACCCTGGACGGTGCGCCGGCGCTGCTGATCGGTCACCGCGGCTTGCCCGGTCTCTATCCGGAAGAAACGCAACTGGCCTACGAGGCTGCGGCCGACGCCGGCGCGGATTCGCTGGAAGAAGATCTGCACCTGACCAAGGACTGCGTGCTGGTCGCGCGCCACAACCCATGGCTGAGCGACAACACCAATATCACCGAAGTGGCAAAGACCAATGCTGCCGTAGCGGCGCGCCAGCGCACCGTGCCGGGCGTCCTGGTCAACGTGAAGTACTCCCTAGCGACCTACGGCGGCCCTGCGCAATACCTGAGTGACCTGACCAATCCGGCCGACCCCAGGTCGGTGCTCAAGTCGCTGGTCGTCGACGGCGAGGACCACACCGGGGACTGGTCGATCACCGATTTCACCGTCGCCGAACTCAAGCAATGGTTCGGCGGCACCACGTACGACGCCCGGACCGAACGGCCAACCGCATTGAACGGCAAGCTGCCCATCGTCACGATGCAGGAAATCATCGACATCGCCAGCGCCAAGAGCAAGGCGACCGGCCGCACGATCAGCGTTTATCCCGAAACCAAAAACCCGTTGTGGAACAACGGCCAGGCGATTGCCAACGGCTGCGGCACCGGCAAGCACCCGTTCGAAGACGCAGTCGTCAAGCTGATCAAGGACAACAACCTGAACAGCAGTTCGGCGCCGATCTTCGTGCAGAGCTTCGATCCGGACAGCCTGAAATACATGCGCTCGATCGGCCTGGCCACTCGCGTCGTGCAGCTGATCGACGGCAACGACCTCGATTTCAAGAACGGTGGGGTGACCTATCGCAGCGACGACGTCTACAACTTCGTCGACGGCCGGCCCTACAGCTGGACGGTGGCAGGTGACGGCCGCTTTTTCGACACCATGCTGACCCCCGCGGGGCTGGCCGAGATCAAGACCTACGCCGACGGCATCGGGCCGTGGAAGCCGCAGGTCATGTCATGGAAGATCTCACCCTTCAAGGCCACGAATGCCGACGGTACGCCCTACACCGGCTCGATGGCCGACATCAACCTGGTGACTCCGACCAGCCTGATCGCCGATGCGCACAAGCTCGGCCTGTTCGTCCACACCTACACCTTTCGCAATGAGAAAAAGTACCTGCCTGGCAAGTACAACGGCGATCCGGCGGCCGAGTACCTGGACTTTTTCCGCGCTGGAGTCGACGGCGTATTCTCCGATTTCTCCAACACTGCGTTCGCCGCGCGCGCGGCCTACCTGAAAGAGACCGGACGCTGATCCTTGGGCAAAAGGTGTTTTCCCGGGCATGAGCACCGGCCGATTCCGGTTCCCGACGAGGCCTGCAGCAATGGCTGCGATGCTGCTCGCACTGGCGGCGTGTACGCAGCCGGTGAGCTGGCAGACACTGCTGACGGCAAAGATCGCGCAGCAGTACCCGGCCTACCAGGTCCAGCCTGCGTCCGATGGGGGGCTGCTGGTCCAGCGCCCGGGGCTGGCAGCGGTTCCGATCGACGTCACCGCCATCTCGCAGTTCTGCCGCCGTGGCCCCAAAGACTGCAACTACGCAACCGATCAGATGCTGCTGGAGTTGCGCGGGCCCTGACGGCGCTTAGTCGGCCTTGATCCCCGCCGCCTTGACCACCGGGCCATACCGGGCCAGGTCGCGCTTGATCTCTTCGCCGAATTTTTCTGCGCTGCCCGGCGTCGCGCCAATGCCCAGCGCATTCAGGCGGTCGCGCACCTCGGGATCGGCGAGCACGGCGTTCAGTTCGGCATTGAGTCGGACGATGACAGTCTTGGGCGTCCTGGCCGGAGCAAGCAGGCCGACCCACGAATTGATCACGAAATCGGGCACACCGCTTTCAATAAAGGTCGGCACGTCAGGCAAGGAGGTGGCACGCTGCGCGCTGGACACCCCCAGTGCATTCAGCTTGCCCGACTTCACGTGCTGGATCGCCCCGGCGATCGCCGTGTACACCAGCGGGATGTTGCCACCGAGGACGTCGGTCATGGCCTGTCCGCCGCCCTTGTAGGGCACGTGAACCAGATGGGCGCCGGTGCGCTGCTTGAGCAATTCACCAGCGATGTGCGGCGTGCCGCCGGTGCCCGAGGTTCCGTACGACAAGCCGTCGGGCTGTGCCTTCGACAGCGCGATCATGTCGTGCAAGTTCTTCGCCGGAAAAGCCGGATTGGCCACCAATATGAGGATGGCGTCGCCGATCTTGCCGACCGGAACGAAGTCGCGGACGGTGTTGAACGGCACCTTCTCGAACACATGCGGATTGATGACCATGGTGCCGTCGAACGCCAGCAGCAGCGTGTAGCCATCGGGTTCGGACACTGCCACCTGCTGCGAGCCGATGTTGCCGGACGCGCCGGGCCGGTTGTCCACGATGACCTGCTGGCCGAGCCGCCTGGACAACTGGTCGGCGATGAGCCGCCCGCTGGTGTCCGTCACCCCGCCAGGCGTGAATGGCACGACCAGTCGGATCGGCTTGGTCGGCCACGCCGCCTGGGCCATCGCCAGACCGGGCAGCAGCAAGGAGGCGGCCAACGCGGTGAGTGCGGCTGCACGAGCAATGATTTGGCGGCCCACGCTGACGAAGCAGTCTTTCATCATGCTCAGCGCACGGTGAACGGTGCCTGGTAAGGCCGGCCGAACGCGACTCCGGCGACGACCGTTGCGGCCGGTCGCAGAAACACCTTGCCTTCGCGCCGGTTCTCGCGCGTGTCCACGAAAGACACCGGGCCTTCCACGATGTCAAGCATCGAGAGGTCGGCCGGCGCCCCGACCTGCAGCGTGCCGTGCTTGGGGATGCGTCCGATCACGCGGGCCGGTGTGGCCGTGGCCATGGTGACGACCTCGGGCAATGAAAAGCCCAGGCCGATCAGCTTGCTCATCACCCACGGCAGATATGGCATACCGGGCGTATTGGCCGAAAACACGTGGGCGTCGGACGAGATGGTGTCCGGCAGGCAGCCCTGGGCGATGGCCGCTTCGGCGATCGTGTAGTCGAAGCTGCCGCCGCCGTGGCCGATGTCGAACACCACGCCGCGCCGTTTGGCCTCGAGCGCGGCGGGCAGCAGCTTGCCGTTCTGGACGATGTTCGTCCCCTCTCCCGCGAGATTGGGCGCACCCGAATAGCAGTGCGTGAGCACATCGCCCGGTCGCAGCGCGTCGAGGATCTGCGACATGAGCGCGGCATCCGACACTCCGCCGATGTGCACCATCACCTTGGCCGGAACGCCTGATGCGACGCAAGCCGCGATCGCGCGCCGCAGCGGCTCAAGCCCGTGGCGGGCAATCACATTCTCGCTCATGCGCACCTTCACGCCCAGCACCATGTCGGCGTTCTCCGCCACGGCGCGGGCAGCCACGTCCACCTGGGCGTAATCGATGTTGTAGAGCTCGGGCACGGGGAAGCCCGCCAGCCCGGCGACTGCGATGTGAACGAAAGCGAACTGCCGCGTCCGCGATGCCGGAACGACGAAGCGGCGATAGGCAGCGAAGTTGTTGGCGCCCGCGTCCCCGGCCGACACCACGGTGGTCGTGCATTGGTGAGGAACCAGTTCGTCGGCGGGGATGCCGATCGCAGAACCGTAGGGGTAGGTGTGGCAATGCAGGTCGATCAGCCCAGGCGTCACCAGCTTGCCACCGGCGTCCATCACCCGCAGGGCGCGCTCTGCAGCGATTGCCGGAGCAATCGACTCGATCAGGCCATAGCGGATGCCGATATCGCGTTTGCCCGCCAGCCCCTGGCTGGGGTCGAGCACGTTGGCGTTTCGAATCAGAAGGTCGAACTTGTCGTTCGGACCCATGGCCGCGATTGCGGCACGAGGGAGCACACCCAGGGCGCCGAGCGCCAGGCCTGCCTTGAATAAATCTCTGCGCGAAAAAACATCCATGGTGGCCTCGCCGATGCTGTCGATGCTGTCGATCTGGGTGCCACTATCGTTGCGCCAAGTGCGGCCGTCAATCGGGCCCGGCCCGCACGGCGGTGGCCGGCCGTGCGAAACGCTCCGGCCGGCGAAACCTGCGATGCAGGAACCTTAGTTGGGGCCGCCTCCCGAGCTGCCAACGGGACCGGAGCCCTGGCCCATGTTGGCGGAGTTG
>JANXVP010000176.1 GCA_025351615.1 Ramlibacter sp.
TGTCGACCGAGATGATGATGTTCTCGGGCTTGGTTTCGCGGATCTCGACCCGCTCCTTGGGCAGTGCGACGGGAATCGAGGTGGTGACGACCGGGATGGTGATCAGGAAAATGATCAACAGCACGAGCATCACGTCCACCAGGGGCGTGGTGTTGATGGTCGAGATGACTTCGTCATCATCGCCACTGGACGGGCCGACAGCCATCGACATGGGTTGCTCCTTGGACGCAGCGGCCGGCTCAGGCGGCCTTGCCGGCGGAGCCGACGATGACGGCGTTGAGCTCGTCGCTGAATTCGCGCACTTCGTCCATCACGGCCTTGTTGCGCCGAGCCAGCAGGTTGTAGCCCAGCACAGCAGGGATGGCGACAGCCAGGCCGAGGGCCGTCATGATCAGCGCTTCGCCCACCGGGCCCGCCACCTTGTCGATCGATGCCTGACCGGAAATTCCGATTGCCGTGAGCGCATGGTAGATGCCCCAGACGGTCCCAAACAGTCCAACGAACGGCGATGTCGAGCCGACCGTCGCCAGGAACGCCAGGCCGCCCTGGGTGTTGGCCTGGACGCGGTCCACCGCGCTGGTGATGCTCATCGGAATCCATTCGTTCATCGGGATGTGGCTCTTGAGGCCACCGTGGTCGGTCGTGGCCTGGGCGCCCGCCTCCGCGATAAACCGGTACGCGCTGTTCTTTTCGAGGCTGCCGGCGCCGTCACGGACCGAGGCAGCGGACCAGAATTTCGCGTCGACCGTGCGCGAATGGCGACCCATCTTCATCTGCTCGAGCAGCTTGACGACCATGATGTACCAGCTGCCGGCGCTCATGATGCCCAGGATCACCAGAACCGCCCTGGCGATCAGGTCGGACCCCTTCCACAGCGCCTCGATGCCGTAGGGATTGTCGAGCGCCTCCACGGCTTTCTTGGGCGCGGCAGCGGATACGTCTGCGGCCTGGGCGGCTGGGGCGGCGGCCGCACTGGCCGCGACCACCGGGGATGGGGCAGCCGGCTGGGCGCCGACCGTGGCGCCCCCCAGGCAGAGGACGCACAGGAAGGCGGCAGCAAACGCATGCCGGAAGGCTGGTGAGGCAGTTCGCAAGATAGATCCTTTGTCCACAAAGATTGGGGGCGATGTCGCGCGCACCGACTGCATGCGCAGCGAGTTCAAGTCGGCGAGTATAGGTTCAGCCCATGCAAGATCGGGTGCAGCCGGCCCCTGCTCGTCTATCGTTTTCGATATCAGGGCTAACACCGAGTGCCGGAGACTCTCGCTATAATCGAAGGCTGTAGAAAAAGCCGGTGTAGCTCAGTCGGTAGAGCAGCTCATTCGTAATGAGAAGGTCGGGTGTTCGATTCATCTCTCCGGCACCACATTTTCAGGAACTGAAAAGCCCCTGCGCTGACGCTGCGGGGGCTTTTGCATTGGGCCGACACATGATCGCTTCCATTGTTTCCATCTGCGCCGGCGCTTCCATCGGGGCGCTGCTTCGGTGGTTTCTCGCGGGCCGTTTCAATCCGATGCTGCCTTCGCTGCCGCCGGGCACCCTGGCGGCCAACCTGATCGGCGGCTACCTGATCGGCATCGCGGTCGCGTTATTCGCCGCGATGCCCGACCTGTCGCCGCAGTGGCGGCTCTTCGTCGTCACCGGATTTCTGGGCGGGCTGACAACGTTTTCCACCTTCTCTGCCGAAGTGGTCACGCAGTTGCAGCAGGGCCGGCCGGGTTGGGCAGTGGCGACAGCTGTCTTTCATCTCGCAGGGTCGTTGGGGCTGACCGCGCTGGGCATCGCAACGGTGGGCTGGTTGCGCGGCTAGGCAATCGGCCTACCTCAACTCAACCATTCGCCTAACGCGGCGCACCGGGCCGGCCACACACTGGCCCGATGCTGTACCACGCTGATTGTGCCTGATGCCGAATGTTGTTGAACGTGTTTCCACCTGGTCCCGCCAGGCCGTCGCGTTTATTTCCGCGTTGTGCCGCCGCGCCGCACCGGACCAATGGCCTGAACACGCCGGCGACAACCTGGTCTACCGGCTGCG
>JANXVP010000212.1 GCA_025351615.1 Ramlibacter sp.
GAATAGAGGCGCTGGCCGCTTGGCGACAGCTCTGGCTGTGTCACCCGGTAGCGGCGTTCCCAGACGCGCAGCGTCGCCACCGGCATGCGCAGCATGCGCGCCACGGCGCCACTGCGGTGGCACGAGAGTTCCCCCTTTGCCACGAGATGCTGAGTTGACGACGGAGATAGCTTGGTTTTGTTCAATTTTTTTCCATTTGAATTGGCTTTGACTCCGAATATCATAGTTTCCATAAGTCCTATACATAGATGAACTCGTACTGACGAGGAGGTCTGTACTATCGCTAAAAACCCGCCGGTTGCGCCTGACTCAACTGCCCAATCAGTCATATCCATCATTTCGAAACCGACGCTGCGCGCTGCCGCCTGCCCCAGATAATTTCACCTCACCCATCCCAAAGGAGTTCTAGATGAACATTCACCTGCCCCGACGCGCATTCCTGTTGACACTGGCCGCCTCAGGCACGGCGCTCGCCACCAGCGCACAGGCTCAGGCCCTCGTCGACGAAAAGGACGCTCAGGCCGCAGCGCTCGGCTACGTCGCCGAGGCCAAGCGCGCCGATATCAAGAAGTACCCCAAGTTCGCGGCCGGCCAGAACTGCGCCAGCTGCATGCTCTACCAAGGCAAGGCCACCGACAAAGCTGGCCCTTGCCCCCTGTTCGCCGGCAAGCAGGTGGCCGGTGCGGGCTGGTGCAGCGCCTGGGCCAAGAAGGCGTGACCACGCTGGCCGGCCGCGAGTTTGAGCCGTGACGCGGCACGAAGCAACATTTCGCGGGAACAAGGCTGCGTTGCCCAGCAAGCCTTGCGTAGGCTGCGGCCTGGCGATGAGCTGGCGCCGGCGCTGGGCCAAGAACTGGGCAGACGTGAAGTACTGCTCTGACGCCTGTCGGCGCAACAAGGCCGTGCGTGGCTGATCTGCGCTCCCTGATCATCGTGCTGGGCGATCAGCTCGACCTCGATGCGGTTGCGTTCGACGGCTTCGATGCCGCGCTGGACTCCGTGTGGATGGCCGAGGTGGCCGAGGAATCGACCCATGTGTGGTCGAGCAAGCCGCGCACGGTGATGTTTCTGGCGGCAATGCGGCACTTCGCGCTCGCCCTGAAAGCCGCGGGTCGCCCGCTGCAATACGCGCGCCTTGACGCCCCAGGCAACCGCGGCGGTCTCGGCGCCCAGTTGCAGGCCGACATCGAGCGCCTGCGGCCGGCCCGTCTGATCATGACTGCCCCGGGTGACTGGCGCGTCCTGCAGACGATCAAGGCGGTGGCCGAAGCCAACGCCATGCCGCTCGACATCCGCGAGGACCGCCATTTTTTCGTCAGCGTCACTGAATTCTTGGCGCATGCCAAGGACCGCAAATCCCTGCGCATGGAGTACTTCTATCGGGAGCAGCGCAAGCGCCACGACATCCTGATGGAAGACGGCAAGCCGACCGGCGGGAAGTGGAACTTCGACGCTGACAACCGCGAGGCTTTTGGCGCTGCCGGCCCAGGCTTGTTGCCTCCGCGCAGTACGTTCGAACCGGACGCCATGACGCGCGATGTGATCTCGCTGGTCGACGTCCGCTTTGCGGCCCATCCGGGCCGGCTGGACAGCTTCGCCTGGCCCGTCACGCGCGCGCAGGCGTTGCAATCGTTGCAGGACTTCATCGCCCACCGCCTGCCGCTGTTCGGCCGCTACCAGGACGCGATGTGGCCAGGCGACCCGTGGCTGTACCACGCCCACCTGTCGGCAGCGCTCAACCTGAAGTTGCTCAACCCGCGCGAGGTGGTGGCGGCCGCTGTTGCGGCCTACGACGCCGGACACGCTGCCCTGGCCAGCGTCGAAGGCTTCATCCGCCAGATCCTCGGCTGGCGCGAGTACGTGCGCGGAATCTACTGGACCCAGATGCCTGGCTACCGGGAGCGCAACGCGCTCGATGCCCATGAAGACCTGCCCGCGTGGTACTGGACCGGCAGCACCGACATGGCCTGCCTGCACGACGCGCTCGAGCAGACCCTGACGCACGGCTATGCCAACCACATCCAGCGCCTGATGGTCACTGGCCTGTACGCGCTGATGCTGGGCGTGCAGCCGGAGCAGGTTCACGCCTGGTACCTGGCAATGTACGTCGATGCGGTGGAATGGGTCGAGTTACCCAACACCCTCGGCATGAGCCAGTACGCCGACGGCGGCGTGATGGGCAGCAAGCCCTACATCGCCACCGGCAAGTACATCCAGCGCATGAGCCCACACTGCAAGGGCTGCCGCTATGACCCCGCGCAACGCAGCGGCGACAGCGCGTGCCCGTTCACCACGCTCTATTGGGACTTCCTGATGCGCCATGAATCGACGTTGGCGAAGAACCCGCGCATGGCGTTGCAGGTGAAGAATGTGGCGCGATTGTCCGACGGGCAAAAGCAGGCGGTGGTTGAGCGCGCGGCGGCGATCCGTCGTGGCGAGATCGGGGTTGCGCAACATGAATGAGAACTTCGCGCCCACGCTGGCTGCGGCACAAGCACGCGTCGCCGCGGTGCGACCGGCCGCGTACGCGCGAACACGCAACGCGATCGACGGCGCCGTCAGCGGCCTGTCGCCCTACATCACCCATGGCTTCGTCACGCTCGCCGACGTCTTGGCCGGCGTGGCCTCGCGCCATGCGCTCGACGTGCAGCACAAGTTCGTCTACGAGCTGGGCTGGCGCGCCTTCTTCCGCCACGTCTGGCAGCATCGCGGGCAGGACATCCTGCGTTCGCTGCACGAAGGCCCGCTGCCCGACGCTGCATACGCCCGTGCGCTGCCGACCGACATTCGCCAGGGCTGCACCGGGGTACCGGTGGTGGACGAAGCGGTGCGTGCCCTGTACGCCACCGGCACCCTCCACAACCATGCGCGGATGTGGCTGGCCAGTTATGTGGTGCATGTGCGCAAGGTGCATTGGCGCCTCGGCGCTGACTGGCTGTACGGGCATCTTCTCGACGGTGACCTGGCCAGCAACCACCTCAGCTGGCAATGGGTGGCCGGCACCGGCAGCAGCAAGCCCTATCTCTTCAACGCCGACAACGTGGCTCGTTATGCGCCCGCGTCCTGGCACAGCCCCGGCAGCGTGATCGACACGTCCTACAAGGCGCTCGACCACCTGGCCCGCCAGCCAGCCCAAGCGCCGCGGCCCGGACACGGCATGCCTTCAAGCGGCTCAACGGTGGCCGAACCGCGCCTGGGCGCCGAACCGCCTGACGACCTGGGCTTGACCGCGCCTGACGCCGCTGCCGTGACAGGCCGCGACGTCTGGCTGGTGCATTCCTGGAACCTGGGCGCTCTGCCGGCCGCGTTACCCGCCGACACGGTGGTGATCGGCCTCTTTGTCGCCGACTTCCACCGAGCCTGGCCGTGGAGCGAGCGGCGCTGGCGCTTCGTCGGCAGCCGCATGGCCGAACTCGCCACACAGCGCTGGCACGGTGACGCCGACGCAATCGGTGTCGCTCTTGCCGGCGCCCGTCGCGTGCGCAGCATCGACGAGCCGCATCTCGCAGCCTGGCTGACGCGCTGGGCCGAGTGCGAGGCCGTGCCCGCCCTGTTTCCGCCTGTGGATCGGCGCTGCGACTCGTTCTCGCAATGGTGGTCGCGGGCCTCGCGCGGCTTGCACGGCTTTCACTCGCCCCTGGACCTGCTGGCCGTCAGCGAGATGCCTGCGCAGTGACCGAACCTGTGAATGAATCACCGGCACTGACCGTGCTCTACGACGGCGCGTGTCCGCTGTGCCGCCGCGAGATCGGCATCTACCGCGGCCTGCAGCCGAACACGCCGGTGTGTTTTTCCGATGTCAGCGACGCC
>JANXVP010000227.1 GCA_025351615.1 Ramlibacter sp.
CAGGAACAGGTGGGCCAGCTTGCCGCTGCCGGCGAAGCGCTCCATCGTCGCGCGTGAGAACTCAAAGGCCGGCACGTACACGTCGCCGCCCACCAGCCAGAAGGTTTCCGCCAGCAGCGGCAGGGCCCGCGCGACTCCGCCTGCGGTCTCCAGTGCAGCGCCGAAATCCTTGCCCTCATGCGAATAGCGGATTCGCATCGGCGGCGCCCCGGCGGCGGCTGCCTGGGCTCCCCACGGCGACTCAGGCGCGAACCGGTTTTCGATTTGATGCCCCAGCCAGGCCGTGTTGATCACCAGATCCCGAAAGCCGTTGCGGCCGAAAGCTTCGACGTGGTATTGCATCAGCGGCTTGCCGCGCACCTGCAACAGCGGTTTGGGGCAAGTGTCGGTCAGCGGGCGCATCCTCTCGCCGCGGCCAGCGGCCATGATCATCGCTTGGGAAGCCATCTGGGGATCTTGTCCTAGTGCGGTTTGGCGAAGGATACCGCGCGCACAGCTGGCGGCCTCTGGCCCGGCGGCGAGGCGGGCAGCGCCAAAAAAACGGGGGCCGCGAGGCCCCCGTCAAAGGGTCTAACCCTCCACTTGCATTCTTCGATCAGTCCTCGAACTGGATCTTCTGCGCCTGCACCGTCGTGCCTGCCGTCGCGGCCTGGCCCTTGACTTCGACCTTGGCGCCATTGACCAGATTGCTGGCTGAACCGTGCTCATACTTCACGCTACCGGCATAGCTGACGGTCAGGCCGCGCAGCACAAACGTCTGGGAGCCCGCATTGACGCTGGCGATGGTGCCATGCAACTCGATCTCGTTGTCCTCGTCCTTGTCTTCCTTGACCTTGACCTGGGTCGCGATCAGGGTACCGCCGCCGACGCTGCCTTCGATTTCGACCCGGGCGCCCAAAGCCAGCAAGGCGGATCCCTTGGAGAAGCTTGCATGGGTGGCGTCCACCGGCGCCCCGTTGACGCTGAAGCGGGTCGCCGAGGTGAATGCATCGATGAGGCCCTCGATCTCGACCTTGCTTCGGTCTTCCATGGCCTTCCTGGATGCCGGCTTGATCCGCGTCGCGTTGAAGGTGCCGCCGGCGGATTGCACGGTCGACAGCTGGACCTTGACGGTGGTGCCATTGGCCAGATTCACCCGGAGCTTGCCCGGGTCGATGGCCGTGTAGCTGATGGCCTGGGAGCCGATCCTGAAGCTCTTAGAGCCCGTGTCCAGGCTGGCTACGGTGCCGGTGATCTTGTATGCGTTGGCGCCGTTCTCGCGGTTGATGCGCGTGGCGACCAGCTTGTTGGCCGTGACGTCCAGCAGGCCGTGCACTTCAAGCACATCCCCCGTCCTGACGTCGGCGAGGCCGCCTGGCAGGGACACGGGGTCGAACACCGTGCGCGTGCCGACGATCACGCTCTGGCCCAGGATCACCAGCGTCTGGGTCCCCGCGGTGACTGTCGCGGTGACGGAGCCGCCATTGATGCTCTGAACCGGGCCTTTGAGGACGCTGCCGAAGGCGATTGCGCTGGCCGTCCCGGTGCCGGTTCCGGTGCTGCTGCTGGCGCTCACCGTCACCAGCATCCCCAGCTTGAGGGCGTCTTTGCTGCGCGCTGGATTGTCTTTGTCATCCTCGTCGCTGACCTGCGCCGTGGAGTCGTCAAAGCGCACCCCGTTGACGATGATGGAGCCAAAGCCGGTGATGACACCCTGACTCAACGTGTCGGTGGCGGCTGCGGCAGGGGCGACGGCATTCGGAGTCAGCGGTTCGCTCCCGCCACCGCCGCCGCAGGCCGCGAGTGTCAATGTGGCGAACAATGCGGCCAGCAGGTGATGGCCCCGCGCAAGCGCGCTCGGCTCGCCTGGAGATCGTTGGAATTTCATCAGAGACTCACTTTCAAAAGTTGCGCTCGTTGAGTGAGCGGGGACGGGTGAACGGAAAGCCGGCCAGCGGCGCTGGCGGGCTAATCTTCGAATTCGATCTCGGATGCGTTGACGATGGCGCTGTTCGGCGCGACCTGGCCCTTGACCTGAACCTTTGCACCGTCGCGCAAATCGGCCTGGCTGCCCTTTTGGTACTGCACGGCGCCTGCGTAACTCACAGTCACGCCGCGCACAACAAAGGTTTTGGCGGCGTTGTCCGCTGCGGAAACAGATCCCTTGAGTTCAATCTGACTTTCGGCCTTCGGGTCTTTGAGCTTCACCTGTCTGGCCAGCAGCGTGCCTGCGGCGACCGCACCCTTGACTTCGACCCGAGCCCCCTGCACGAGGCCTGCGGTTCCATCGGGAAAGCTGGCGTTGCGCGCGTCAACGGGGATGGTTCCCACGCTGAACTGCGCAGGCGAAGTGAAACTCGTGATCAAGCCCTCGATTTCGGCGCTTGGCTGGTCGGCGACGCTCGGGTTGCTCAAGCGCAGCCCGGTCGCTTGTCTTGCGCCTGCGGTATCCGGCGCGCCGGTCGCCAGCCGTACCTTCACGAACACGCCGTCGGCCAGGCCCTGCGGAAGGCCTGCTCCGTCCAGCCCGGCGTAACTGATCGTTGCCGAGCCGATCCGGAAGGTCCGGGCGCCGTTTTGCAGGCTGCTCACAATGCCGCCAATCTTGTATTTGCCCGGGCTGTTGCTGGGCGCGATAAACCCCGCTTGCAACGTGTTGGCAATGGGGTTGACGAATCCGTACACCTCCAGCGTCTGGCCGGCCCGGATGCTGGACAAGCCCAGCGGCAACTGGGCATCGAAGACAGTGCCCGCAGCGACGACGACGGTTTGTCCCAGGATGGCGAAGGTCTTGCTGGTGGGGTTGACCGATCCCACATCCACCGGGCCCAGCAATTCGCTGTCGAAGACGATGCTGCTGGCCGTCGCGCTACCACTGGTGCTGACGCTGCCCTGCACTGTGACGACCATCCCGAGCCTGAGGTCCGCGCGGTTGCGTGGACCATCCTCGTCGCTGACGCTGGCGTTGACGTCGTCATAGCGCTGGCCGTTGACGAAGACCGAGCCAAAGCCGGTGATGGTCCCGACACTGAAGGAGCCGGTGCCGCCCGATCCGACGCCGGCGAGGTCGCTGCCGCCTCCGCAGGCAACGATCGCCAGGGCGGCCAGCAGGCCAAGGCCCAGCGTCCGCACCCAGTGTCGGGCCAGCCGGCCGAGTTGCTTGAGAGGAAAGGTTTTCATGATGCGTCCTTTGGAGGAGACCGGCGCGACCGCGGTGCAGGATTGATGCGGCTCCCGCCGGCCGGCGCCGTGCCCGCAACCGGCGGGGTCCCGGGTACGAGAGTCAGTTGCCGCGTCGGGCCGGTCATCGGCTGCGACCAGGTGAAGAGACCCACGCGCACGCGCTGGTTTTGCACCCGCCCGGCGTGCCGGTCGGCTTCGATGAGTTTTTCGAGCCGGGGCACCACGCTCTTGAGCATGTGGCGCCACTGTGCGGCCATGAGGTCCCTGAAAGCTTGCAGCGACTGCACCGACAGCTCGTCGGCAAAAATCGACTGCTCCATGTGTTCCTTGCCCGAACCGAGCACGTTCGCGCTGGCGCTGCGCAAATGGTCGCCAACGTTGTCGGCCAGGAAGCTGGTCATCCGGGCCCAGTCGCCGCGGGGCACAAATGCGTCCTGGAGCAGGCGCACCTGATCGGATTCAGCGTCCCAGGCCGCCAGGCCCAGGCGACACAAGTCGTCCAGCAAGCTGCGCGGATGAACGTCTTGCGTGACTGACTGGGCCAAACGCTCGAAGCTGGGCGGCGGCCCCAGGCGTGGCAGGGCCACGGGCTTGCCATCGGCGCCTCGCAGGCCGGGCTCGCAGGCCCAGCGGGTGAACAGCTCCGTGGCCGATGACGGGCGGGACTTGCGAGGCGCGTCCTGATCCATGACCCGGGCCTGCAGTCGCGCCACTTCGCGGCGGGTCAGGCCGGTGCTGGCGCTGATGCGGCTGTTCAAGCGCTGGGCCGGCAGGTGCCCGTGCGCGCCGATCGCCGATTGCACGAACGCCAGACGCAAACGCTCCTCCACCGACTGGATGGTCAAGCCCTTGGCCAGGCAGAGCTGTGCCAGGGGCGCGAGCAACGCATCGACAGCGGCCAGCAGCAGGCGTTGCTCCTGGGCAAGAGCCGTGCTCTCGAGGTCGTGGGCGCTGGATTTGTTCATGGTTGAGTCAGGGCGACAAGCCCATTTAAATGTGCAAATCACACATTTTCAATAGCCAGGATGTAACATTACGCAGCCACTCCGTCCTTGGCAATGGAGGTGCACTGCGCATGACGGAGCCGGACAACCCGGAGTTGCAAGGGGACTGGACTGAAGCTCAGGCGAGAGCGTCAGTGCCCGGCACGGCGATTACGGCGAACCGTCGCCGCGCTCGAGCGAGCGTTGTTCCGTCCATTCGGGCTCGAAGCGGCTGACCACCGCATCCATCAGGGTGCGGGCCCTGGCCCAGTGATCACCACTGAAGACATACACGTCCGCCGTCACGAAACGCTGCTCGGGCCAGGTGTGAAGGCAGATATGCGATTCGGCCAGGAGGACAGCGGCTGTGACGCCTCCCGGCCCGGTGGCCGTCGCGGGAAACGTGTGGAACAACTGATTCACCGGCTCCAGCCCCGCCGCTGTCACCGCCTGCACGCACCACTGTCCCAGCCGCTGCGCGTCCGTCAGCCAGAGCGCGTCGCACCGGCACAGATAGAGGTCGGCCGTCAGGTGCAGTCCATGCATGGTCGCCACTTTACGATGCAGGCGGCTGCCGGGACGCTGCCCATGCGGAAGTTAAAATGTCGGGTTTCTCCCTATCCTTCCCCGGAGCTCTCCCCCGATGGCCAACACTTCCCTGATGGCAAACGCAATCCGCGCGCTTGCCATGGACGCCGTACAACAGGCCAACTCGGGACATCCCGGCGCTCCCATGGGCATGGCCGACATTGCGGTCGCGCTGTGGGGCCGCCACCTCAAGCACAACCCCGGCAATCCGACATGGTTCGATCGGGACCGCTTCGTGCTGTCCAACGGCCATGCCTCGATGCTGCTGTACGCGCTGCTGCACCTGACCGGCTACGAGTTGCCGCTGCAGGAGTTGCGCAACTTCCGCCAGCTGCACAGCAAGACACCGGGTCATCCCGAGGTGGACCTGACGCCGGGCGTCGAAACCACCACCGGACCGCTCGGCCAGGGCCTGGCGAACGCTGTCGGCATGGCGCTCGCGGAAAAGCTGCTGGCGCAGGAGTTCAACCGCCCGGCCCACGCCATCGTCGACCACCACACCTATGTCTTCATGGGCGACGGTTGCCTGATGGAAGGCATCAGCCATGAGGCTTGCGCACTGGCCGGCGCCTGGAAGCTCAACAAGCTGATCGCTGTCTACGACCACAACGGCATTTCGATCGACGGCCAGGTGACGCCCTGGTTCATCGACGACACCCCCGCGCGGTTCAGGGCTTACGGCTGGAACGTGATCGGACCGATCGACGGACACGATGTCGATGCAGTGGACCGCGCCATCGCCGACGCGCGGCGCAGCGCCGGCAACGGCAGCACGGGTCCCACGCTGATCGTCGCCACGACCCATATTGGCAAGGGCTCGCCGAATCGGGTCGATACCGCCAAGGCGCATGGCGAGCCGCTGGGCGCCGACGAGGTCGCGCTGACCCGCCGTGCGCTCGGCTGGTCGCATGCGCCGTTCGAGATGCCGCGTGACGCCTACGACGCGTGGGACGCCAGGACCAGCGGCAAGGCGGCCGAAGCCGAATGGAGCACGCGCTTTGCCGCTTACCGCGAAGCCCATCCCGGGCTGGCCGCCGAATTCACCCGGCGCATGAAGGGCGAACTGCCGCGCAACTTTGCGCAGGTTGCAGTGGACACCGCGGTGGCCGCGCACGCAAAGGCCGAAACCGTGGCTTCTCGCAAGGCGTCCCAGCTGGCGCTTGAAGCCTTCACCGCGGCGCTGCCCGAAATGCTGGGCGGCTCAGCCGACCTGACCGGCTCCAACCTCACCAACACAACAAGCACGGCGCCGCTGCGCTTCGACAGCGCGGGGGACGTGAAGCTCGTCGACGAAAAAATCGGTCGCCACATCAACTACGGTGTGCGTGAGTTCGGCATGGCGGCCATCATGAACGGCATCGCGCTGCACGGCGGTTACCTGCCCTACGGCGGCACTTTCCTGACGTTCAGCGATTACAGCCGCAATGCGATCCGGATGGCGGCGCTGATGAAGCGACGAGTGGTGCACGTGTTCACCCACGACTCGATTGGGCTGGGCGAAGACGGGCCGACCCACCAGTCGATCGAACACGCCGCCAGCCTGCGGCTGATCCCCAACCTGGATGTCTGGCGTCCCTGCGACACCGCCGAAACGGCGGTGGCATGGGCTGTGGCGCTACAGAACACGACGCGGCCGACTGCGCTGCTGCTGTCGCGCCAGAACCTGCCCTATGCGCCAAAGGCCGGCCTGGAAGACATCAGCAAAGGCGCCTACGTGCTGGCCGAACCCAGCGAAGTCGGCATCAACCGGAAGCCGCAAGCAGTGATCATCGCCACCGGCTCCGAGGTTCAGCTCGCGCTCAAGGCGCAGGAGCAGCTGGCGCTGCTGAACATCGCGGTGCGGGTGGTCTCGATGCCCAGCACCACCACCTTCGACCGCCAGAGCGCTGTCTACAAGGTGGCTGTGCTGCCGCCCGGCATCCCGCGGGTCGCGGTCGAAATGGGCGTGACCGATGGCTGGTGGAAATATGGCTGCGCCGGCGTGGTCGGCATCGACAGTTACGGCGAATCCGCGCCCGCCAGCGTGCTGTTCAAGCACTTCGGCTTCACGCCCGAAAACGTTGTCGACACGGTTCGCACGGTCCTGTCATCCCGGGCCTGACCCGGGTTCGATACCTCCGATTCAAAGTTTTATCATCATCCAGGGAGTGATTCACATGACCATCAAGATCGGCATCAACGGCTTCGGGCGCATCGGGCGCAATGTGCTGCGTTGCGCGGTGCAGAACTTCAGCGACATCGAAGTCGTCGGCATCAACGACCTGCTCGAGCCCGGCTATCTGGCGTACATGCTGCAGTACGACAGCGTGCATGGGCGCTTCAAGGGCAAGATCGGCGTCGACGGCGACACGTTGACCGTCAATGGCAAGCGCATCCGCCTGACCCAGGAGCGCGATCCCGCCAACCTGAAATGGGATGACGTGGGCGCGCAGGTCGTGATTGAATCGACCGGCCTTTTCCTGGATAGAGCCAGCGCCGAGAAGCACCTGTCAGCCGGCGCGAAGAAGGTCATCATCTCCGCCCCCAGCAAGGACGACACGCCGATGTTCGTCTTCGGCGTCAACGACAAGACCTACAAGGGCGAAGCGATCATCTCCAACGCGTCCTGCACCACAAACTGCCTCGCACCGCTGGTCAAGGTGGTCAACGACAAGTGGGGCATCAAGCGTGGCTTGATGACCACGGTGCATGCAGCGACCGCGACGCAGAAAACCGTTGACGGGCCGAGCAACAAGGACTGGCGCGGCGGACGCGGCATCCTGGAAAACATCATCCCCTCGTCCACCGGAGCGGCCAAGGCGGTCGGCGTCGTGATCCCCGAACTGAACAAGAAGCTGACGGGGATGAGCTTTCGCGTGCCGACCTCCGACGTGTCGGTCGTCGACCTGACCTGCGAGCTGAACAGGGAAGCGACGTTGAAGGAAATCTGCGCCGAAATGAAGGCGCAAAGCGAAGGCGCGCTCAAGGGCATCCTGGGCTACACCGAAGACAAGGTGGTCGCGACGGATTTTCGCGGCGATACCCGGACTTCGATCTTCGATGCCGATGCCAGCATCGCGCTGGATGGCACCTTCGTCAAACTGGTGTCCTGGTACGACAACGAGTGGGGCTACTCCAACAAGTGCCTGGAGATGGTCCGTGTCGTCAGCAAATGACGGCAGCGCAGGCCGGCACGGCCGAAGGACTGTCATCCCAGGCCTGACCCGGGATCCAGGCCTCAGTGGTGGTGCCCGTGCTCCCCGTGCACATGCCGGTGCGTGATCTCTTCCTCGGTCGCGGCCCGCACACCGGCGACCTTCAAACTGAAGCGAAGCGCCTTGCCGGCGAGCGGGTGGTTGCCGTCCAGGAGGACCTGGTCGCCCTTGATCTTTACCACGTTGAACACCTGTGGCCGGCCATCCGCGGTGTAGTCCTCGAGCTGGCCGCCCACCTTCACGCCGGGCGGAAAATCGCTGCGTGAAATGGTCTTGGCGAGCCGTTCGTCGCGCGCGCCGAAAGCATCTTCCGGCTGCAACGCCAGCGTCACCTGGTAACCCGTCTCCTGACCGTCCAGTGCCGCCTCGATCTTCGGCAGGGTGTTCTCGTAGCCGCCGTGCAGGTAGGTCATGGGTTTCGCGCTCGCTTCGAGCAGCTTGCCTTGCGCATCGGCCACTTTGTACTGGAGGGTGACGACCGAATCCTTGCCGATTTTCATCACGCGATGCTCTCCTTGCCGTCTTGCCATGCCAGAGAATTGCTCTGGGCCGCGGGCCGTTCCTCGCGGCCGCCCGGATGCCGGGCGAACCGCGCCGGGTCCGCGCCGTGTACCGGCGCGCTGTCGGGCCAGGGCCAGCCGCCGAACCGGGTCCGGCGATAGTCCTGCATCGTCTGCGCGATCTCGGCCTGCGTATTCATCACGAACGGGCCGTATTGCACCACGGGTTCGCCGACAGGCCGGCCCTGCAGCAGCAGGAATTCGCCCAGCCCCTCGCCGTTCACCAGCTCGACATCGGTGTCGCCACGCAATTCGATCGCGACTGGCGCGCTGACCGTCTCGCCCCCGACCTGGGCCAACTCGCCCTTGAAGAAGTACAGGTGACGGCCGGTGCCTTCACCGGTCGCCGCCGGCAGCGTCCAGCGGGCGCCGGGCTGCATCGTGATGGTCCAGATCGCCACGTCGGATTGCTGCTGCGCGGCCCACGAGTCGGGCGGCGGCGGCAGTGGCGCGCCGGCCCCGGCCAGTGCGCCGGCGATCACGGCCACTTCGGTCTTGCGACCGGTGGCATCGGCGCTCACCAGCCGGGGAATCCGGTCGGACCACAGCATCGTGAAGTGGGCGGGCGACATCTTGCTGCGCGTGGGCAGGTTCAGCCAGATCTGGAACAGCTCCAGCGGATTGGGTTGGTCGGCGTCGAGCAGCGGGAACATTTCCGAGTGCACCACGCCCTGACCGGCCGTGAGCCACTGGACGTCGCCCTGGCCGAAGCGTGCCGCCGCGCCCAGCGAGTCCGCATGGTCGATCAGGCCCTTGCGCACGATGGTGACGGTTTCGAAGCCGCGATGCGGATGGGCCGGAAAGCCCGGCACTGAATCGCCGTGGTACATGCTCCAGCCGTCCTTGCGGCTGAAATCCTGGCCGATCTCGCGGCCGGCCAGCGAGAGTGCCGGTCCCATCTGCCCGTTCGAGCGCGGATAGGCGTCGTCGTGGTACGCGCAGAACAGGAACGGGTCCGACGTCTCCCAGGGGAAGCCCAGCGGTTTGACATTCAGGATGGCGGATTGCGTTTTCGTCGACATGGAGCGCTCCAAAACACGCAGGTGAGGGCGCCCCCATTGTCTTTCAAGCAAGCCGGTCCAGCAGCGTCTGCGCCAGCGCCCAGTCCCGGGCTGTGGTGAGCTTGATGTTGAGCGCGCTACCCTCGACCGGCGTGACGGCGTATCCGGCGCGCAGCACCAGTTCCATCGTGCTCGGGGCAATCCAGGCTTCGCGCGCGGCCCGGTCGACAGTGGCCCGCAGCAACTCGCGCGCGAAGGCAAGTGGCGTCTGGAAGGCGCCGTCGGGCAGCACGGCGGCCGCCGCGCCGGTGCGGTCTGCATGGATCAGCACAGCCTGCGCCAGGGCCACCGACGTGAACGGGCGGGCGGCATCCCATACCACGACCCAGGGACGGGTGGCGGCATGGGCCAGCAGCTGAACGCTGCCCTGCCGCGTCGATGCGCCATCGATGCGCCGCCAGCGGCACGTCGCGTCCAGCTGCGGATCGGCGCCCGCGGGGCAAGCGACGAGCACTTCATCGGCCAGGCGCATCGCCTTGCGGACGACCCATTCCAGCACCAGTCGGCCGTCCAGGGGCAGCAGCGCTTTGGGTCCCATGCCCATCCGCTCGCCGGTCCCGGCCGCAGGGATCAGCACCGTCACGTCGCCGCGCAGCGGCGTGTGCATCTGCGTCATTCAGAGGCGGGCATGACGTGGGCGCCCGCGGTCCCGAGCACGTCGCGATAAATCTGAAGCTGCTCGGGCAGATCCTCGCCGGCTGCGCGGGCCAGGATCTGCTCGAGCAACCGCTGAGTGCGCGGAAGGTCCCCACCAATCCATTGGTCGCACAACTGCTTCAAGGCCCAGCAGCGCCATTGCAGGTTGATCTGCTGCAACGCGCGACACGACACCAGCGAATCCCATTCGGGCCGCGGTGTGTGCCAGTCACCATAAAGCGCAGTCAGCAGCGCGTCTGGCGGTTCCGGCCACCACACGTCTCCCGCCGGCCCGGCGCGCTTCCTGAGCTCGAACCAGGGATAGTGAACGATGCGTTGGTGGGATGGCGGCCGCCCGTACAGCCAGACGCCGCCGACCAGGCGACTGTGTTCCGGTTCGCGCCGGATGCCGAACAGGTCCACGCTCATGGCGGGTTGCAGCAAGCCGAAGGTCGCCATGTTGCCGAACGGCGGCGAGTTGCCGGCCTTCGCAAAGCCGATGGCCTCCAAGGTGCGGCAGGCGAGGGAAAAATCTTCCAGCCACACCGCGAGGTCCACATCCTTGTCGTTGGGCAGCAGCCTGCCGTCGCGTTCCAGACCGAGCAGCGTGCCGGCGAAGGGAAAAACGGCGCAGCCCGCGCGTTTGAGTTGCGCCAGCACCAGCCACAGCGCCTGGGTGACCTGCGCCTCGTCCCACCGGGGCGGCTGCGGACCGTCGTTGTGAATGCGATGGCCTTGCGCGGTGAGGGCCGCCAGCGCATCGAGCGCCGCCAGCAGGCTGGCGTGCATGAGGTCCAGGTCGCCCTGGACCAGCGCTGCGTCCGAGCGTGCGAGCGCCTCATTGGCGCGGCCCAGGACGGCTCGAACCTCAGGCGCCGGCGACGGCGCCCTCACGGGTCGTCCCGGACGCGGTATTGCGCCACCAGCTGGCTCTGTACCGCCGGCGGTACCGATTCGTAGTGACTGAACGCGAGCCGGAAGCTGCCCTGTCCGCCGGTGAGTGCGTTCAGGCGCGCCTGGTAGCTTGCCAGTTCCGACAACGGCGCCTGCCCGACGACGGTGAGCGCACCCTGGCCGCTGGCCGACTGCGTGCCGTTGACCTGGCCGCGCCGGGCGGCAAGATCGCCCGTGATGTCGCCGATGTGCGCTTCGGGC
>JANXVP010000238.1 GCA_025351615.1 Ramlibacter sp.
GTGGGGGGGTAGCTCAGCTGGGAGAGCGTCGCGTTCGCAATGCGAAGGTCGGGAGTTCGATCCTCCTCCTCTCCACCACTTTTCAAAGCCAACTCCTCTGGGTTGGCTTTGGTTTTTGTGGCTTTCCCCCGCACCACGCGGGGCGTGCGCTTGATCTTCTGTTTGAACTTTTTTTGCAGGTTGATCGAGTTTTTGAAAATCTGCGCCACCATCACGAAAATCATCGCGCTCAACTGACGTAACAACAACGTCACCAAGCTTCATCAAGGCGATGGTTTGCACGAGCCCCGGCATCAATCCCATCGGTTATCGCGCACTTGAACCTGACCCTTTTCCACGCGCACAGGGAAAGTTCTGGTCGGCTCGTAAGCTGGCGCGGACAATGCCGCGCCGGTGCGGATGCAAAAGCGTGCCCCGTGCCGAGGGCAAACGATGCGGTCACCTTCGACGGTGCCGCCGGTGAGCTGTCCACCATCATGGGTGCAGACGTCTTCGATGGCGTAGTACTGGCCGTCGAGGTTAAATACGGCGATCTGCGCATCGTCTACCTCTGTCACTCGCCACTCACCTGGCATGACCTCTTCGGCCCGCGCTACCGTTACCCATTCACTCACGTCGGTCCTTCATTCAAACACTTGCAGCAGCGATGCCCTTGAGCACATCGGCCAGCGAAAAATCGGTGTCTTCGTTGGGTAAACTGAGGGCACGCGGGTAGAACGGCTGCTTCCCCGCTGCGTGGTTCGTCGCATCGACGATTTCCACGATTTCCGGGGCGACCCTTTTCACCATGACTTCGAAGCCCTGTCTCAGCGTCACCTGGGAGGATGCGCAGCCCTGGCAGCCGCCGCTCATGCTGATGAAAAGCTTGCCTTCGCGGATGGCCACGAGCGAAATCTTCCCGCCGTGGTTGGCGATGGAACGATTGACTTCCTTGTCCAGCAGTTGCTGAACGACCACGCAAATCTCGGCAGCGGATCGTCCTTGCGTGCTGGCGCAGGCCGCCATCTCCAGGATCGCCGGCACGCCGGTGAGCAGCTGCGTCCGGATCGCCGTCCCGATGGCCCCTTTCAGACTTGACCACGAGGCCGCCGCCTCCTTGCCGATGGTCACCACGCTCTCGGCGATGAGCACGTTAGCCACACCGGAGAGCGCGAACAGTCGCTCGCCAAGCGGCGACCCGGCAGCCCGGTCTTTGTTGTCGAAGAAGAAGGGGCCACCTGGATGCAAGCTGCGGCTCACCGTGAACTTGCAGGTGTCGGGGTCGGCCAGCGAAATCTCCGCGCCGATGCTGATCGGCTGGGCTACCAGCGTCAGATTCTCAGCCGTCCTGGACACCGACAGTACATCAGACATTTTCGACGCTGTTCGCAGCAGTACGCTCGCCCAAGGCGCGCAGGCCGTTAAACGAATGGATGCCGCTGTTATGGCCATCGTTCCAATGGAAGCCGAGCGCATAGTTGCCGATGCTCTGTATCTGTTGCGGGCTCACATCAGCCCGCACCGTCCTGGGGTCGAGCAGCTTGCGTCCGCTCATCTCCTCGACGCAAAGGGCGCAACGACACGCCAGGCGCAGGTCACGGACGTCGAAGTCGTCGCGATGACCGTCCTCCCAAAGGACGGACAAGGTACGCGGATCTCGGCGGAGGAGACCGATCGGCTTGTTCCGCGCTCCAGCTGGCCGGACCGCACCTGCCAGCCATGCCGGCGGGCCCTCGTTGCTGTCCCACTTCCAGACAAAGGGCTTCAGCATCGCGACCGCCGCATGAAGCTGCTCTACCAGCGCTGCGGCGATGGTGGCGTACACCCGCGCGCTGACCGACTTCGGCTGGTCCACCACGATGGGTCGACCCTCATCACCGCAGGTGACGACATCAGCATCGAGGGGTAAGGCGCCGAGGAACGGGACGCCGATCTCCTGGCTCATCTGCTCGCCGCCCCCGTGACGGAAGATGTCCGTGCTCTCGCCGCAATGGGGACAGGTGAAGGTCCGCATGTTCTCGACGATCCCAAGAATCGGGACCTGCACCTTCTCGAACATGCGCAAGCCGCGGCGGGCGATCTTGAGGCTCACGGCCTGGGGTGTCGTTACGATCACCACGCCGGACAGCGGCATGCTCTGTGCCAGTGTCAACTGGGTGTCGCCGGTGCCGGGCGGGAGGTCGAGGATCAGGTAGTCCAGCGGTCCCCATTGCACGCCACCCACGAACATCTTCAGATATTTTCCCACCATCGGCCCGCGCAAGACGGCCGGCTTGTCGTCTCCGGTGAGCATGCCCATCGACACCACCTTCAGGCCGTGCCGCTCTGCCGGGATCATCATGCCGTGCTGGGTCATCGCCGGCGGTTCACCGGTTGGGATGCCGAGCATGCCGGGGATGCTGGGGCCGAGGACGTCGGCGTCTACGATTCCGACGCGCGCCCCCTGCTGCTGCAGCGCCAGCGCCAGATTGACGCTGACTGTGGATTTCCCGACGCCACCCTTGCCGCTGCCGACGGCGATGATATGACGGATGCCCGGAAGTTTTTCGGGGCCGAGGGCCGGCTGGGATAGCGGTTCAGCCGCGTGCTGGTGCTGCTGGTTGTGGTCAGTGGTCTGCATGGCCGGGCTCCTTGCCTTTTGGGTTCAGTGGGGTCACTGAAGTCATATCGTGTGCTCTCACACGGCAGAGAAAACCTTAATAGATCGACATCGCCAAGCACCTGCGCGCTTCCTGGCTGTTACGACACGACATCAACGCGATCACGCATTGGGAAGCAACCGCGGAATGGAACAGTGCCATACAAGCTGGACAGCAAACTACACTGCAACGACTTCGATGTCCGGCTCAATTGTCCGAACCAGGTTCTCGATGCCTTTGAGCGTGCCGGAAATCGAGCTCGGGCAACTGCCACAAGCACCCTGATAGTGGATGCTGAGATAGTTACCGGCCAGGCCGATCACGTGCAGGTCACCGCCATCGCCTTGCAGAGACGGCCGAATCCGCTCGTCAAGCAGCACGTTAATATGCTCAAGGCGCTCCTGATCCTCGCTACTGAGATCGGCGATGGTTGTGCGCGCTGCAAAAACTGCGGCGGCGGATTGCGCGGCCGCCGCCGGTGCGGCGCGCAGTGGCACCGCGATCAGGCGCACCAATTCCGGCCAGTCAGCGCCGCCATCCTGGGTCACGGTGAGCCAGCGATCAACGTAAAACACATTGCTGACGTGCTCAATGTCGAACAGCGCGGAGGCGAGTCCATCGTCCCTGGCTTGCGCTGCGTTCTCGTAGGAATGCGCAATGCCCCAGGTCAGCGGCTCATGGAGCGTGAATTTCACCGCGTTCGGATTGGGTGTGTCTTCGATTTCAGCAATTTTCGGCATGTTGCTTTCCTCAAACTGATCTTTCCGCGGTCTGCAGCAATTTTTGTAGTTCACCTTGCTCGAACATCTCGCGCATGATGTCCGAACCACCCACAAATTCTCCCTTGATATAAAGCTGCGGAATGGTCGGCCAGTTGCCGTAGGCCTTGATACCGTCCCGGATGTCCGGGTCGGCCAGCACGTCTACGGTGAAGGGACTCGGTCCGCCGCATGCCCTCAGCATCTGGATCGCCGCACCTGAGAAGCCGCATTGCGGGAACTCGGGTGTGCCCTTCATGTAAAGCACGACCGGATTGGTCGACACTTGCTGGTTGATTCTTGTCTGCGCATCCGTCATGTTCATTCTCCAAAGTTTTTAACTTGCCGTCTTTACTGGTGAATTAGCCAGGCGTCCGGCGTGAAGGTTCGTATTGACAAGGCGTGAATCTCCGACCTCATGCGCTCGCCCAGAACGCCGTACACCAGCTGGTGCTGCTGCAGCACGCTTTTGCCGGCGAATCGGGGGCTGACAATCACCGTCTCAAAATGCTGTCCGTCATCACCCCGGACTTCGACGTGGTCCCCAGGCAAGCCATCCTGGATGTAGCTTCGCAAGTCATTTGCTGTCAGCATTGAAGTCTCTCAATCTAAAGTTACTGTGAACACAGACAAGGAATGCAGGCACGATAGGATCACTGAAATATCTGTGTAGTCCTTGGGGGAAAACCAATTACCATCTTCATGCATCACCGATCGTCACGTGCATCGGATCATGTTCCGCCTCGGTCGATGTGCTATCAATGGCGTTCAACGTGGCATGCAGCGTGTGCCACGGCAAAATCGCGCATTTGACGCGAACCGGCAAGTCAACTACCCCGGCAAACACCACCAGGCGTCCCATGTGGTGAGCGTCGCTCAAATCAAGTTTTCCGGTCGCCATATCAGTAAATTCGTGAATCAGTGCTTCTGCCTCGGCCCGCGTCTTGCCCTTGACGGTCATTGTCATCATCGACGCCGACGCCTTGCAGATCGCGCACGATGCACCTTGAAACGCGATGGAGTCGACACATTCGCCACTGAGGTTGATTGCCACGTCGATGTGGTCGCCACACAGCGGGTTGTGGCCCGACGCCTGGTGACTCGCCTGCGCGAGCGTGCCGTAATTGCGCGGCTTTCTGTTGTGGTCGAGGATGACCTCTTGATACAAAGCTCTGGGATTAGCCATTACGCAAACACCTTCTGCACACTGCGGATGCCGGCGACCAGGGCGTCGACTTCGGCTGTGGTGTTGTAAAAAGAAAACGACGCGCGCGAGGTGGCTGGCAGCTTATAGCGCTGCATCACCGGTTGCGCGCAATGATGTCCGGTGCGTACTGCGATGCCTTCCTGATTGAGCAGTGTCCCGATGTCGTGCGGATGCACGCCGTCAACGATGAATGACAGCACGGGGGCCTTGTCTTTTGCTGTGCCGATAATGCGCAGGCCGGGCATGCGACTCACTTTCTCGGTCGCGTCATTGAGCAGGCCAAGTTCGTGCTCTTCAATAGCGCCCATGCCGATAGCCGACAAATAATCCACGGCAGCACCCAGCCCGATTGCGGCCGCAATCGGCGGCGTTCCGGCCTCGAATTTATGGGGGATCGTGTTGTACGTAGTTTTTTCAAACGTTACCGACAGGATCATGTCGCCACCGCCTTTGAAGGGCTGCATCCGCTCCAGCAACGCCGCCTTCCCGTAAAGGATTCCGATGCCAGTCGGGCCGCACAGCTTGTGCCCCGAAAATGCATAAAAATCGCAGTCGAGATCCTGCACATCGATCTGCATGTGCGGCACGGCCTGCGCGCCATCGACCAGCACCGGGACGCCGCGCGCATGGGCAAATGCGATCATCTGCTTGATCGGGTTGATCGTGCCCAGCGCGTTCGAGACGTGCATCACGGCGACGAACATGGTGCGCTTGTTGAACAGCTTCTCATAGTCGTCGATCACCAGCTCGCCAGCGTCGTTGATCGGCACCACACGAATCGTTGCGCCTTTTTCTTCGGCCAGCATCTGCCAAGGCACGATGTTGGAGTGGTGCTCCATCGTGGTCAGAATAATTTCGTCGCCCAGCCCGATGAATTTGCGGCCGTAACCATGCATCACCAGATTGATGGCATCGGTGGTACCGCTGGTGAAGATCACTTCGCGCTCTTCACGCGCATGGATGAAATTCTGCAGCTTGCGCCGCGCCTGCTCATACTCGTTGGTCGCAATTTCCGACAGGCTATGCACCGCACGATTGATATTGGCGTGCTGCGTGGTCTGATATCGCACCAGGCGATCAATGACCTGCTGCGGCATCTGGCTTGATGCGGCATTGTCGAGATACACCAGCGGCTTGCCGTTGACCTGCAGCTTGAGGATGGGGAAATCGGCGCGAATCCGCTCGACGTCGAGCCCTGGCGCCACTGGGGCTTCGCGTACCACTTGCAGGGCGTTCATGGCAGACATGTGGTTTGTTCAAGCACCGTCTGCTCGAGTTTCCGCTTGAGCGATGCGACAGGAATACGGTCGATGATCTCGGCACCGAACGCATAGGTCAGCAGGTTTCTAGCCGCCGCCTCCGTCAGCCCGCGGCTTTGCAGATAAAACACCTCTTCGCTGTCGAGCTGGCCAACAGTCGCACCATGGGTGCACTTGACGTCGGAAGCAAAAATCTCCAGCTGCGGCTTGGTATCGATGTGCGCCCTGGCGGTCAAGAGCAAATTGCGGTTGGTTTGCCGGGCGTCGGTGCGCTGCGCACCTTGGCGCACCATGACCTTGCCGTTGAACACAGCATGTGCATTGCCGCCGACGATGCACTTGTGCAGTTGGCGGCTGCTGCCGTGTGGGTGGGCATGGTCCATGCAGCTGTGGGTGTCGGCCAGCTGCCTGCCGGAGATCAGCGCCAACCCGTCGAGCGCACAGATTGCGCCCTCGGCCGTTTGCAGCACGTTCAGGTTGTAGCGAGAAATGCGCGCGCCCAGGGCGACACTGACCGACTGATAGTTGCTGGCGCGCCCAAGCGACACGGCGCAGTTGGCAATATGAAACGCCTTACTGCCTTCGCGCTGAACCCGGATGTGAGTCACCTGCGCATTGTCTGCCAGCACAATTTCGGCAACGGCATTGGTGAAATGGGCTTCTTCTTGCCCCCGCGGCCGGTACAACACGACGTAATCTTCGATCACTGTCACTGCACTGCCCGCCCCGGCAAGCACCAGGCAACGCGGGGTACTCGCAACATCTCCTTGCGTCGCAATAAACAGCAAATGAACTGGCGCTGCAACCGATACGTCACATGGGACGATGACCACTGCGGCATCGTGCAGAAATGCGGTATTTTGCGCGGCGAATGCATCCCTGGTAACGGCTGCATGCCGGCCGAGATGCGGCTTGATGGTGGCCGCATGCGCAGCCATCGCTGCCGTCAGGTTGGACACCACTGCGCCGCTGTCGGTCCCGGTACCTGCATAGGGACTGGATAACTGCGGCGCATAGATACCATCCACAAACACCAGTCGGGTGATCGCTTCTTCGATAAAAAAATGAGCAACATCGCTCGACTCCAGACCAGTGGCACGGAGCGCTGACGCAAACGACGTCTTGCTGAGGGGGGAAATGTCGGTAAAACGCCATTCCTCGTCTCGCGTGGTGGGAAGTTTCAACACGCCTACGCGCTCGATCGCCTCCGCGCGCAGCGCCTTGAGCCACGCCAACGGACTCGCCGCCTGCTGCGGCTGTCCTGCCAACAGGCTTTCGAGATAGCGCCCGGCAATCAGCGGGGCTGACGCGGTGGTTTCGTTCATGCGGGCACACTCGCCGCAGCCGTGTACTCGGCGCCGACCCACTCGTAGCCGCGCGCCTCAAGCTCAAGCGCCAGTGCCTTACTGCCGGTTTTGATGATGCGGCCGCCATCCATCACATGCACGTAATCAGGCACGATGTAGTTCAGCAGACGTTGATAATGGGTCACCATCACAATCGCGTTGTCGTTGGTCGTCAGCTGGTTGACGCCGTGGGTAACGATTCTGAGTGCGTCGATGTCAAGGCCGGAATCGGTCTCATCAAGGATCGCCAGACGGGGCTCAAGCAGAGCCATCTGCAGTATTTCGTTGCGCTTCTTTTCGCCACCGGAGAAACCTTCGTTGACGCTGCGGTCAAGGAAATCGGGGTTCATTTCCAGAAGTTTCATTTTTTCGCGCACGAAATCATCAAACTCCAGTGGATCAAGTTCTTCCTTACCGCGTTGGTTTTGGACCGTGTTGTACGTCAGACGCAGGAACTGGCTGTTGACGACGCCGGGCACCTCGATCGGATACTGAAAAGCCAGGAAAAAGCCGGCTCGCGCTCGTTCTTCCGGTTTCATCCCAAACAGGTTCTGACCTTCGAATAACGCGCTGCCGCCAGTAACTTCATAGGCTGGGTGGCCCGCAAGTACCTTGGCGAAAGTGCTCTTGCCTGAACCGTTTTGCCCCATGATGGCGTGGACTTCACCGCTCCTGACCGAGAAGTCAAGATCCTTCAGAATTCTGATGCCATTCACGCTCGCGCAGAGTCCACGCACTTCGAGTAATACTTTGCTGTCCTGGCAAATCATCCGACGCTTCCTTCAAGTTTGAAACTCAGGAGGTTGGTCGCCTCGACCGCAAACTCCAGAGGCAATTGCTGAAATACGTCTTTGCAGAAG
Organism: Ramlibacter sp.; assembly: GCA_025351615.1. Classification (GTDB taxonomy): domain Bacteria; phylum Pseudomonadota; class Gammaproteobacteria; order Burkholderiales; family Burkholderiaceae_C; genus Ramlibacter. Next base: position 8,049 of record JANXVP010000238.1, read on the forward strand.
CCGTTGATGATCATCGACACGGCGGCCTCGGCATCGACACCGCGTTGGGCAAAATAGAACATCTGGTCTTCACCGATCCTCGAGGTCGACGCCTCGTGCTCAACCTGGGCGCTGTTGTTGAGGACCTGGATATAGGGGAATGTGTTCGCACCACACTCATCACCGATCAACATCGAATCGCATTGTGAATAATTCCGCGCGCCGGTGGCACTGGCCGCAATTTTGACCAGACCCCGGTAGCTGTTGTTCGACTTGCCTGCGGAAATGCCTTTGCTGACAATCGTGCTGCGCGTATTTTTTCCAATGTGGATCATCTTGGTGCCGGTGTCGGCTTGCTGGTAGTTGTTGGTCACCGCGACCGAATAGAACTCACCAATCGAGTTGTCACCCAGCAAGACCACCGATGGGTACTTCCAGGTGATCGCCGCACCGGTCTCGACCTGGGTCCACGAAATGCGCGCGTTGACACCTTTGGCCAGGCCGCGCTTGGTCACAAAGTTGTAAATTCCGCCAACACCGTTTTCGTCGCCCGCATACCAGTTCTGCACTGTGGAATATTTGATGTCGGCATTGTCGAGTGCGACCAGTTCGACCACGGCCGCATGGAGCTGGTTGGTGCTGAAGGCCGGCGCGGTACAACCTTCCAGGTAGGATACGGACGCTCCTTCTTCGGCGATGATCAGCGTGCGTTCGAATTGTCCTGACTCTTCGGTGTTGATGCGAAAGTAGGTCGACAAATCCATGGGGCACTTGACGCCCTTCGGAATAAAGCAAAACGAGCCGTCGGTAAACACCGCCGAGTTGAGCGCAGCGTAAAAATTGTCGCCGGTTGGAACCACGGTGCCCAGATACTTCTGCACCAGATCGGGATGCTCCAGCACAGCCTCAGACATCGAACAAAAGATGACGCCGACCTCGGCCAGCTTGTGTTTGTAGGTCGTGGCGACCGAGACACTGTCAAAAATCACATCGACGGCAACACCTGCCAGCGCCATGCGCTCATGCAGAGGGACGCCAAGCTTTTCGAAGGTTCGCAGCAACTCAGGATCGACCTCATCGATACTGTTCAACTTCGCTTTGATCTTGGGTGCGGCGTAGTAGCTGATCGCCTGATAGTTGATTTCAGGATGGTGACAGTTTTGCCACTCAGGCTCCGTCATCTTGAGCCATTCCTGGTAGGACTTGAGGCGAAATTCGAGCAGCCACTCGGGCTCTTTCTTCTTGCTCGATATCAGGCGAATGATGTTTTCATTCAGGCCCTTCGGCGCGACATCCGAATCAATGTCGGTGACGAACCCGTGCTTGTAGGGTTGGTTGACCAAGTTTTTGAGTACAGCGCTCATTGAATTTGCCTCGACTTACTTTTCAGTCCACGCTCATACGCAGCCCGGTGACCATGCGCAGACCGGGGTTGGCTATTTTTTGAGATTGAAGCTCTCGCCACAGCCGCATTCACCTTGGGCGTTGGGGTTGTCGAACTTGAAGCTTTCATTGAAACCTTCCTTGACGAAATCAATGTGCGAGCCATTGATAAATGGCAGGCTGGCGGCGTCAACCATCACCGTGGTGTTGTGGGACTCGAACACCTGGTCGCCCGCCAGGGCTTCAGCGGCGTAGTCAAAGGTGTAGGCAAAGCCGTTACAGCCGACTTTTTTGACGCCCAATCGCAAGCCCATCCCGTTGCCGGTTTTTGCCAGCTGCGATTGAATCCTTTTTGCTGCTTTTTCGGTCAACGTGATTGCCATGACTCGTTACCTTTCGCTTGCGATCAGAATAGATGACAATATTAGTCAACTATTGACTTTAATGCCCGACTATTTTAGTCAACCACTCCTGCTCAGTGGTTATGCATCCAGGCCACATCGGAACTGTCATGCTGTGAGTGGGCATCCGGTTGAGCTGCCGAGCTGCCAAGGACAACGACGTCCGCGACGCTGCAAGGGACTGCTGCACGAACCTGCTGCGCCGCAGCCGATTGCAAGATGAAAAAAGCTGTGCACAAGTTAACGCTCATTAGCTTCGGTGACGATGCTTATCGCATCTTGACTGACCAGGGTGCGCATGTGGGAAACCTGAAGTTCATTAACGGGGTATGGAAGTTCAAGGCGATCGGCTATGACCCGAATGGTGACGTCATTCCGGGTGGAGGGCCACTCACTGACCGTCACAATACTGTCTTCGTGACCTTCGACGCGACCCTGATTGGGGCTGCGCTTGCCCAATCTTGCGCTGCTGACGACGCGTGGAGTTTCAGCCCACTCGCGGTGCCGGGCAAACTGGCATGATGATTTTCCCGCGACGCTTTTCACTCATCGTCTCAGCCTAACAGTTGACTGACTCCCCATGACAAAAACTTCAATCAACAAGAAGAAAATCAAATTCCTTCTGTTGGAGGGTATCCACCCGTCAGCACTCAATGTTTTGAAAGCCACGGGCTACACACAGATCGAAAGCTTGGCTGGTGCATTAACTGACGACGACCTAAAAGAGAAAATTGCCGACGCGCATTTTATGGGAATCCGCTCCCGCACGCAACTGACAGCCGAGGTGTTTTCCCGCGCGACCAAACTGATGGCCGTGGGCTGTTTTTGCATCGGCACCAATCAGGTCGATCTGCAGGCAGCCAGCAAACATGGGGTTGCGGTGTTCAATGCACCCTTTTCCAACACCCGATCAGTGGCTGAGCTGGTACTCGCAGAGGCGATTCTGCTGCTGCGGGGTGTGCCTGAAAAAAGCGCGGTGGCGCACCGCGGTGGCTGGCTCAAGTCGGCTGATAACGCCTTTGAGATTCGAGCCAAGACGCTGGGTATCGTCGGCTATGGCTCCATCGGCACGCAGTTGTCGGTGCTGGCCGAGGCACTGGGCATGAAAGTCATATTTTTTGACGTGGTCACCAAGCTGCCGCTGGGGAATGCCAGGCAGGTACCCCGGCTGCATGATTTGCTGGCCGAGTCCGATGTGGTCAGCCTGCACGTGCCTGAAACCCAAGACACGCAATGGATGATCGGTCAGGCTGAGATCGCGGCGATGAAGCCCGGTAGCGTGTTGATCAATGCATCGCGCGGTACGGTGGTCGAGATTGAGCCGCTGGCCCAGGCGCTGCTCCAGAAAAAACTGCTGGGTGCCGCGATTGATGTTTTCCCGGTTGAGCCGCACAGCAACAAGGATGTGTTCGAGTCGCCGCTGCGGGGCCTCGACAACGTGATTTTGACCCCTCATGTCGGCGGCTCGACGATGGAGGCACAAGAAAACATTGGCGTCGAGGTGGCGGACAAGCTCGTCAAGTACAGCGACAACGGCACGTCGACCTCGTCTGTCAATTTCCCCGAGGTGGCACTGCCGGCCCACCCCGGCAAACACCGCCTGCTGCACATCCACCGCAACGTCCCCGGCGTTCTTTCGGAAATCAACAAGATTTTTTCCGACAACGAGATCAACATCGCATCTCAGTACCTGCAAACCCGTGAAGAGCTTGGTTATGTGGTGATCGACGTCGATGCGGCTTATTCCGCCATGGCGCTGACCAAACTCGCCGCAGTACGCGGCACCATCCGCAGTCGCGTGCTTTTTTGAGTTCCGTTTAGTTGCCGTGTGGCGATGTGGATCGCGCATATTTGATTTACCGTGACGACCTTATCGCCAAGAACCAGCGCTTGGCCCTGCTCTGGAACCAAAATTTCTCGGACTTCGATGTCGACAAGAAGAGGATTGGATCGCCCAGCGGCTGGGTCAGGCAGCTTCGGGCGATCCACTACAGGCACGAGAATCACTGGCAGCGACGGGCTCCCCCGTCAAAACAAACCAGAACACGCAACCGTCGCACGACCGTCGATCATGTCCTCATCAGATTTTGAGGTTGCTGTTCGACTCCGCCACCACAGGTCCACCCTGTCCTGAAGCCCTCGAGCATCGAAGCTGGAGGGCTTTTTCGTGTGCCACACAAGTGCGTCGTCGCGCTGGCGTCGTCGGTCGGCGCAGCCTGCACTGGCACGCGGGCTGCAGGAATGACTGCGGAGTTTGGTATCATCGACCTAGTTGGCGGTAGCCTGGATGTAAGCAGACTTCAGGGACTCGGCGACTCGCGGAGAATGGAGCCTTGCCTCTGCGCGCCACCTCCGTAACCCGGTTTTCGAGTGGGCTCTTAGCTCAGTTGGTAGAGCAGCGGACTCTTAATCCGTAGGTCGAGTGTTCGAGTCACTCAGGGCCCACCACTCAAATCAAGGACTTGGCCGCGAGGCCAGGTCCTTTTTCTTTGGCGAAACGTGACGAAAACGTGACGATATTGCCCACGGTTTCAGCACGTACGCGCTCGATTCGCGTGGCAGCTACGGCCAGATGTTCGGTCGCGTACTTTGCATAAATGTCCACCATCTCCCGGGACTTCCAGCCGCCCAGCTCCTTGAGCTCATCGCAAGACGTTCCCGCCTGGCGATGCCATGAGGCCCACGTGTGGCGCAGGTCATGGAACCGGAAATCACGGAGGCCAGCAGTCGCAAGCGCCGTATGCCATCCCGAATTGGTGACTTGCCATCGCCAAGGCTCACCCCGGAAGGTGAAGCAATAGCGCAGGTGTTTGACAATCTGTTTTCTCAATGCCTCAATCGCATCTTCATTTAGCGGTACTCCCCGAGGCGTTCCGCTCTTGGTCTGGTTCAACCAGGCAGTCTTTCTGTCCAGATCCACCCGGTTCCATTCCAGTCCCGTGATCTCAGACGCACGGCAGCCTGTCGCCAGGGCAAACCGCACCAGGGCCGCGAGGTGAGGCGCACAGCAGCGAATCAGTGTCTCCGCTTCCGTGCGCGTCAACCAGCGGTCCCGCTCGACTTCACCGGTCAAGAGCCTGATCTTCGGAAAGGTGTCGATCCACTGCCACTCATCACGTGCCATCCGAAACAGGCTGCGAATCGTTGCCAGGTAGCGGTTCACCGTCGCGGGTTTGTTTCCCTTCTTGAGCTCGCCCTGGACAACGGACCAGATGACATCCCCATTGATCTGGTTCAGCATCATCTTCCCAAGGTAGGGGTCAAGCAGGCGGAAAATCCGCTGCACATCCGAAAAACTTCTCAATGTCCGCTTCAGTTCGAGATACCAAACCACGGCCTCTTGCCAACTGCGTTCAGGTTGTCAGGGTTGCGAGACTCACTAAATCCTGCACTTGCTTTACACAGTTTTGAACGGTCGCCGCCATGCTGCGGCTAGCCTCCTAGATTCAGGTCCAGGCCAATGCGCGGGCTGCGACCCATCGGCTACAGTATGAGCTCCCCTTCGAACCCCAAAGGTTGCCAATTGGAAACCGCAACGAGCAATGCCGCGATATTTGACGCTCTGGCTCGAACGCGCACCACGGTGCGTGCATTCGTGCCTGACCCGGTGCCCCGAAGCCTCTTGCAGGACGTCCTGCAGGTCGCACAGACGGCGCCGAGCACGTTCAACACGCAGCCATGGCGAGTGCACTTGGTCGCCGGCTCAGCGAAGGCTGAACTTACACGTGCAATCCTGCTGGCGCACACGGCGGCCGACGCGCCGACTTTCTCTCCGTTCCCCGCCGTCATGCCTGAAACCCAGGCTGACCATCAAAATGACTTTGGTCGGCGCTACTACGCCGCCTTGGGCATCGATAGGGCAGACGCCGCGGCGCGCTCCCGGCAGACCGGACGGAACTTTGAATTTTTCGCCGCGCCGGTGGGCCTCTTTTTCACCACGAACAGGAACCTCACGAAACACAGCTGGCTGGATTGCGGCATATTCATGCAAACCCTCATGCTCGCGGCCCATGCACGCGGGCTTGCTACCTGTCCCCAAGTCGCGTTCCTGCGCTACGAGTCGATCATCGCCTCCCACTTGGACCTGTGTGCGGCCGAAGCAGTCGTCTGCGGGATGTCATTGGGCTGGCCGGATACGACAGCCCGCGTGAATCAACTGGAGATGCCACGCGAGCGCCTGGAGGAAGTGGCGCGCTGGCATGGTTTTGAGCAATGAGGCGCAAGTTCCGAGTCAGATGATGAAGTTGTCCGGAAATCAGAGTAGAGAAGCAACGTGACAAACCTGACAATGCTCGGCGTAACTTAACGAGCGAAGGCGAGCCTAAGTCATTAAAAAACCAGGGTTTTTAGCCCCTCTTAATCCGTAGGTCGAGTGTCCGAGTCACTCACGGCCCACCACTTGCACCCGCAAGGGATATGAAAAAAATGCTATGGATTTCATAGCATGCTTTTTTCGTTGCGCACAGTGGTGACAATCTGGTGACAGTCGCCACGTTGACGGGCTGGTTCCCGAGAGCAGCTTCTTCCGCCGGGGCCTCTTGAGCTTAGTTCCTTCGCATGCATCGGAGATGCCATGCCTCGTCGGCTTAATGGCACGCGGGGGCAAGCACGCATCAGGGCCCACCACTCATTGGCATCGAACTGAAGCCGACCGCTACCAAATTCGTCGCGGTCGACGCCTTGTTCAGGGCATTGCCAGTTTAGCCATGCAGCCTACAAAAGCGCAGCACTGCCCGCTCGCGCGCCCCCCCACTTTCTTCGACAGCTCTAACCCTTTTTTATTTTGTTGGCTCCGGTGCGCACTGAGTTCGCCCGAAGATCGTGATGTAGCGTTCCATGAACTCAGGCCAGACCTCGGGAT
>JANXVP010000257.1 GCA_025351615.1 Ramlibacter sp.
GGGTCGAGGCCCGCGGCCAGGCGCCGTTCAATTCCGCGCAGATAGGCCTCGGCCGCGGCGACGTAGTGCTCGCGAGAGAACAGCAACGTCACGTTGATGGGGACACCGTCGAAGATTGACTGCTCGATCGCCGGAACGCCCTGCGGCGTGCCGGGAATCTTGATGAAGAGGTTCGGACGCGCTGCCCGAGCATGCAAGCGGGCGGCAGCGATCACCGTGTTGACGGTGTCGCTTGCGAGTAGCGGCGAGACCTCAAGCGAGACCCAGCCGTCGACACCCCCGGTTGCGTCAAAGATCGGCCGGAACAGATCGGCAGCCTCCGTCAGATCTTGCAACGCAAGTTCCAGGAAGACGTCCTCGTCCGACAGCCCTTGGGCGGATGCCAGCTGGATCGCCTCGTCGTAAAAGGCGCCGTTGCCGATCGCATGCTCGAAGATCGTCGGATTCGACGTCAACCCGGTCACCGACAGCTCCGAGATGTAATGGGCCAGCGTGCCCTCCTTGAGCAACTGACGGGTGATGTTGTCGAGCCAGATGCGCTGGTACAGGTCGTGGAGCTTTCGGGTGTTGGGGTTCATGATTTCTCCAGAATTGCCCGGACTTCATCGCCTTTGCGTCCAAGCAATGCGCGGACGTCGAAATCGACCAGGTCGCCGATCCGCTCGATGCTGAAGTCCGCCGCCGGATAGGCGGCGGCATTGGCCGGATCGAGTCCGTAATGGCCTTGTCGCGGGAAGACGGTCGTCAGCCGATGCCCCATGCTTTTTTTCATTGTGTCGAGAATGCGCAGCTTGTCGTCGACCATCACGTAGTGCCGCGCCGGGAAGTGGCGCTGGACCGACTCGAGCATCTGCTCCTTGTGGATGTAGATGAGCACCCGTCCACAGGCTGCGTCCCAGAGCCCCGAGCGCAGGACCTTGCGCGGCTGGAAAACGACGTCACCGTCGGACAGGATCACCGTGCGCCCGAAGCCGTTCAGTCGCCGGACGACGTCGAGGGCGCGCGGATAGAGACGATCGGCAAACGGGTAGTCGATGAGGAAAGTCGACATCCGCAGCAGGCGTGGATCATCGCCATGCGCCTGCTCGGCGGCGGATCGGTACCTCTGTAATGCGCCGAGGTAGTCCGCATAGCCGAGCTCGATGCGCAAAGTCTCGAACATCTTCCAGTATTGGCGCGCACTGGCCGCGCCGATTTCACGCTCCAAGTGGTGCTGCAGGTCGGCAATGATGCTGTCATTGTCGAGCAGCGTATTGTCGACGTCGAGCAAAAAGACAACGTCATGCGGAGCGGTCATTCGCTGCTCTTCTCCACATGGCCGCCAAACTCGCGTCGCATCGCCGACAGGAGCTTGTTGGAAAAATCGGCCTCGCCGCGCGACATGAAGCGTTCGTAGAGCGCGGCGCTGAGAACAGGCATCGGGACCGCTTCATCGATGCCCGCCTGGACGGTCCAGCGACCTTCGCCCGAGTCGGAGACGCGGCCGCTGTATGTCGTCAGGTCAGGATCCTTCTGTAACGCGGAGGCGGTCAGGTCGAGCAACCATGAACCGATCACACTGCCGCGGCGCCAGACCTCGGTGATCTCGGGCAGGTTCATTTCATACTGGTAGAACTCGGGATTGCGCAGCGGCGTGGTTTCGGCATCGTGCTCGCGGCCTCGCTTGCCGACATTGGCATTGCGAAGAATGCTCAAGCCCTCGGCGTAGGCCGCCATCACGCCGTATTCGATGCCGTTGTGGATCATCTTGACGAAGTGGCCGGCGCCGTGCGGGCCGCAGTACAGAAAACCCTCTTCGGCGCTGCCGACGCCGCCAGTCCTGCCCGGAGTCCGGATTGCAGCTGCAACACCCGGCGCGAGAGCGCAGAAGATCGGCAGCAGGTGCTCAAACGTGCTGGGTTCGCCGCCGACCATCAGGCAGTATCCGCGATCGAGTCCTGCAACGCCGCCGCTGGTTCCGACATCCAGGTAGTGAATGCCGCTTGCCTGCAACTCGATGCCACGCCGGATGTCGTCGCGATAGTACGAATTGCCGCCGTCGATCACGATGTCACCGGCCTCGAGCATCGGAATGAGATCGCCTAGCGTCTGGTCCACGACGGCGGCAGGCACCATCAGCCAGATCGCGCGCGGCCGGCTCAAGTGCGACACCATTTCATGCAGGGACGCCGTTCCGATGGCGCCGTCTTTCACCAGACTGGCAATTTCCTGCGGCTTGATGTCATGGACCACACACGCATGACCTTTTCTCAGGAGCCGGCGAATCATGCTGGCGCCCATTCGGCCCAATCCGATCATTCCGAGCTGCAATTTCATTCTCCGTTGGCTATCATGGTACGCGCGTCTGCAAGCTTGTGCGCACCGTCGCAGTGACGTCTGTACGCTGTCGCACACACGGGAGAAGAGCAAAGTCACCCCGATTGATCGCAGCCGTAGCAGGGTTCGAGGTCAGCTGGCAGCCCGGAAGGCGGACAATGGAAAAGAACGAGAAGAACTCAGCCCGCGAGGCCGAACTTCAAACCCTGCAGCGCGACACATTCGCCTATTTCCTGCATGAAACGAACCCGGCCAACGGCCTGGTCATCGACAAACCCGCGCCGAACTGGCCTGCCAGCATTGCTGCAACCGGCCTTGCGCTGGCCTGCTACCCGGTCAGTGTCGAGCGCGGCTTCATGAGGCGGGCCGACGCGGTGGAGAAAACGCTTGCGACGCTGCGTTTCTTCTGGACCAGCCCTCAGGGGCTGGAGCCCGATGCCACCGGCTACAAGGGGTTTTTCTACCATTTTCTCGACATGCAGACCGGCCGTCGGGCCTGGCAATGCGAACTGTCCACTGTGGACAGCGCGTTTTTGCTGGCTGGCGCACTGGCGGCGGGCGCTTATTTCGATCACAGTACAGCCGCGGAAATAGAGATCCGAACCCTTGGCGATGCGCTCTATCGCCGCGCAGACTGGCAATGGGCACAAAACGGCGGTGAAACCGTGACGCATGGCTGGAAGCCAGAAACCGGCTTCCTCCAATACCGATGGGAAGGCTACGACGAGGCATTGCTGCTCTATATCCTGGGCCTCGGATCGCCCACGCACCCACTTGCGGAGAACAGCTATGCGGCGTGGGCCTCCACCTACCGCTGGGAAACTTGTTACGGCCAGGGTTACCTGTACGCCGGCTCCTTGTTTATCCATCAGCTCTCGCATGTCTGGATCGACTTCCGCGGCATCCAGGACGCCTACATGCGGGAAAAGGGCATCGACTATTTCGAGAACAGCCGCCGGGCGACCTATGTCCAGCAGCAGTATGCAATCCAGAACCCGCACGCATTCAATGGCTACGGAGAACTTTGCTGGGGAATCACCGCAAGTGAAGGCCCCGGCCCGGAGACCAGGACGATCGACGGCGTCGAGCGCCAGTTTTCCGACTATGTCGCACGCGGCGTGCCCTATGGTCCCGACGATGGCACCCTCGCGCCTTGGGCGGTCGTCGCGTCACTCCCCTTTGCGCCGGAAATCGTGTTCCCCGCACTTGAGTACTGCATTCACCAAATCAAGTTAACTAAATTCAACGCCTACGGCTTCAAAGCTGCATTCAACCCATCTCATCCGGGACAACCAGGAAATCCATATGGGTGTTGGGTCTCGCCCTGGCATTTCGGGCTCAACCAGGGGCCCATCGTTCTGATGATTGAGAACTATCGTACCGGTATGTTGTGGCGACTGATGAGAAGCTGCCCTCATATCGTGACCGGGCTACGGCGCGCGGGATTTTCGGGCGGGTGGATGTGACCTCTGATCCCTGAAGCGTACTAAGCCCGATCAAAATAAATCCGGACCGTTTGGTCGTCATTTGCTTCTTTTGTGCGCTCACGCATAGAACATTTCGCAGTGAAGGAGTGGTGTTCGAGAAACTTGCCCAGCTCGTTGACATTGCAGACAGAAAAGCACCATGACGACCCTCAGTCTTTCAAGAACGAATTCCGCCAACCTGCCTCAAGCGTTGAGGACTGCCCAGGCGGCAAGGCACGTTCCCGAAGTCCAGGAGATGCAGCGCAGGCTCTCGGAATACCAGCTCGGGATCTTCATGCCGCACACCCATGATGCGGAGAGCGGCGACTTTCAGCCGCTTCCCGATGACATCGTTCAAGTGGAATCCGGACTGCAAGTTTCATTCCGTTCATCGCAGGAAATCGCAAGCCAGACCGGTCGCTTTCTTCCGGTCGGGTGGGCCTGGCCAGCCGGCGCACCGACGCTAGTCGCAGCGTGCGAAATGGATGAGCCACCCAAGCCGGGCAGCGCTGGTCGCTACGTCAAACACAAAATGATCAGAGCGAACTAGCCGCTCCTCCCCGGCGAGGTGGGTAAACAGTTCACTTTTCGCGAAATGAATCGACAGAGGAGAAAGTCATGCAATGGATCTCGCAAAACTGGGTGTGGGTGCTGTTCTTCGTCGCCTTCATGGCGATGCACATGTTCGGCCATGGTGGACACGCGGGACACGCGGGGCACCGGGCAAACGACGATGGTGCGACTGGGCCCAAGCCCGCGAGCGAAGACGGGCAACGAACTCCAGCACAAGGGCAAGGCCATCACCATTGACGGCCTTGATTGGTATCAACAGGGAGAAATTAAATGCTGAACATCAAAGTCGTGACCTGGTCATTGGCGCTATGGAGCTCGTTCTCGTTCGTGTTTTGTGTCGCTTTCGCGATG
>JANXVP010000307.1 GCA_025351615.1 Ramlibacter sp.
CTTGTTAGGCAGCACCATGGCTAAATTGGTAAGTGGCCGGCGGGAAGCTGTCCGTTCTTTGTGCCGTCTCGAACTAAGGCATCGATGTCAACGCCAACCAAGAGGAGGACCAACTTGTACGCGTCGAGGATCGTCGTGTGCATGGACTCAAGATCATGCAGCATCATGCGTTGTCCCTGATCTGAGTTTCGTCGAAAGTTGTGCTCTCGGTAGAACGAGTGCGCCAGCCGATTTCTTTCCGCCAGTGCCCGTTCCAATTTCACGGGAAGATCCGCAAACGGCTCTCCCTTGGCACCCAGATGCTTTATCGCCTGCCCCAGAGTCCGCCGATTTATGGAATCGAGAAGCGCACTGGCCCGCGCAGGATCCCAAGACACAATCAAGTCGTGCTTCGTCGCCTCCAGTAGAAGCCCAATATTCCCCAGTTCTGTTTCCAGCAGCTGCGCCGCCTCCGCGACTTCGCCGAATTTGCAGTAGACGTCTTGAAGAGTAGCCACGATCGAAATGCTGTCTAACGTAATGTAGGCCGCAGACGCTGCGGATTAATCTGGCGCGCACGGATTAAGCTTGCAAACCCCGCAACGCAAGTGCCTCTCGGGATTGATATATTTCGCTTCTGTCGCTTATTCAGCACGAATAAATTAGGCCACAAACCCCGCAGTTTGGCATCATTGATTTGGTCGGCGGAGAGTGTGATCAGCGTCGCCGTCGCCATTCACGAACCGCTGCCGAGGTTTCCGGTCGCGATGCGGCGGCTGCCGCCGTGGCGCCGGTCGGCTTTTTCGCGCAGGGCGTGCGAGCCGCTGATCTGGTCCGCCGTTTCGGTGAGAACTGTCAGCGCGTGGTCGAAGGCGGCAAGTTCAGCGGGCGCCAGCGCCTCGAGCACCATGTTGTTGAAGTGCACCGATTGCGGGAACAGTTCGTCGTACAGCTTTCGTCCCCGTTCATTGAGCTCTACCCGAGCCCGGCGCCGGTCGGCCTGCAATCCGACGCGCGCCACCAGCTTTTTGGTCACGAGGTCGCCGAGATGGCGCGAAATCCGCGCCCGTTCAAGGTGGGCAAGCTCGGAAAGCTCGGAGGGAGACATCGCGCCTCGCGTCGCCAGGATGCAGATCAGACGCCACTCCCTGCGCGTGATGCCGTACCGGCCTTCGCACAGCAGGGTGACCATGCTGCCGCTGCTCTCCAGCAGGCGGCTCAGCCGGTAGTTCAGCAGGTCGTCGACAGTGGCGGGGCGGGCGAAGCTCATGGTGCGGAGGGTGCCAGGCGGGTGCCTGTTGAGAAGTAGTTGTTTTGAAGAATTACTGGTTCCGCTCCTACACTGATTGTCAACCAATCACATTGATCCACGTCATGACAATGCAACAACTGGAGCCGGGCGCGCGGATCGCGGGTTCGGACGTGTTCGACCTCGCGATGTCCTGGCGCGGCTATCGCATCAACAAGATGTGCAACGCGCTGTCGCAGCCGCAGGAGCGCGAGGCCTGCAAGGCGGATGAAGAAGCCTTTATGGCACGCTTCAACCTGACCCAGGAAGAAAAGCGGCTGGTGCGCGCCCGTGACTTTCCAGGGCTGCTGCAAGCGGGAGGCAACATCTATTTCCTGCTGAAGCTGGGTGTCGTGACCGGCAACGGCCTGTATGTCATGGGGTCGAAGATGCGAGGAGAAAGCTACGAACAGTTCCTGGCCAGCCGCAACGACAGCGGAGCGACGTGATGGGCAGGATCGTCGCCGGCATCGGCACTTCGCATGTTCCCTCCATCGGCGGCGCCTACGACCGCGGCAAGACCGGCACGCCCGCCTGGAAGCCGCTGTTCGACGCCTACGTGCCGGTCCGCAAGTGGCTCAATGAACTCAAGCCCGACATCGCGATCACGGTCTACAACGACCATGGCGCCGATTTCTTCTTTGACAAGTACCCGACGTTTGCCGTCGGGTGTGCCGACAGCTACGGCATCGCCGACGAGGGCTTTGGCACGCGGCCGTTGCCGGCCATCCCCGGCGACCTGGCTTTTTCGCAGCACCTGTGCCGCTCGCTGGTGTACGACGAGTTCGACATCACGGTGTGCCAGGAGATGCGGGTCGAGCACGGCTTTCTGGTACCGATGCACTTGTGCTTCGATCACGGCGACAGCTGGCCGGTCGCTTCGGTGCCGATTGCCGTCAACGTGCTGCAGCATCCGCTGCCGACTGCGCGCCGCTGCTACCGGCTGGGCCAGGCGATTCGCCGTGCGGTCGAGTCGTATGAGCGCGACGTCAAGGTGGCGATCATCGGCACCGGCGGGATGTCGCATCAGCTCACCGGCAGCAACTTCGGCCAGATGCACCGCGCCAACGATCTCGACTTCCTGGACCGCATCGAGAGCGACCCGGACAGCCTCACGACACTCACGCACCAGACCCTGATGGAGCAGTTCGGTGTCGAGGGCATCGAACTGATCATGTGGCTGGTCATGCGCGGCGCGCTGTCGGCGGCAGCGAAAAAGGTGCACCGCAACTACTACGCGCCGATGACCACTGGCATGGGCCTGATCACGCTCGAGGAGCAATCCTGATGCGCACGCAGGTCGGCATTGTCGGTGCAGGGCCGGCAGGGCTGATGCTGTCGCACATGCTGCATCTCGAAGGTATCGACTCGGTGATCGTCGAACGCGCTGGGCAGGAGCACGTCCGCACTCGGCTGCGGGCTGGTGTGCTGGAACAGGGGACGGTCGAGATGTTGCGGGGGCTGGGTTTGGGCGGACGCTTCGGCAGGCTAGGACTGGAACAGCACGCCATCGACTTCCGTTTCGCCGGCGAGTCGCACCGCATCGACTTCCATGCGGCAAGCGGGGGCCGCAGCGCCTGGGTCTATCCGCAGCATGAACTCGTGACGGACCTGATGGATGCGCGGGTGGCCGCGGGCGCTTGCATGTTTTTCGAGGCTCCGGTGACCCGGCTGGAAGGCGTGCGCGACGGCAACGCCGTGATCCACTTCGAGCACGACGGTGCGCCGCAGCGGCTGGAGTGCGACTACATCGCCGGCTGCGACGGCTTCCGCGGTGTCTGCCGGGACGCGATTCCCGCGGACGAAGTCAAGGTCTACGACCGGGTCTATCCGTTCGGCTGGCTCGGCATCCTGGCCGACGCGCCGGCGCCGACCAGCGAGATCACCTGGGGCTGCCATGAAGACGGTTTTGCAATGCTGAGCATCCGCTCTCCCAGCGTCACCCGCCTGTATCTGCAATGCGCGCCCGATGAAGAACCCGAAGCGTGGTCGGACGACAGGATCTGGAGCGAGCTGCACAAGCGGCTCGATGTACCGGACATGCCGCCAGTCAATGAGGGCCGGATCAGCCAGAAGGGTGTCACGGCGATGCGCAGCTTCCTGGCCGAGCCGATGCAGTACGGACGGCTGTTTCTGGCCGGCGACGCGGCCCACATCGTGCCGCCGACCGGGGCCAAGGGCCTGAATTCAGCCATGGCCGACGTCCAGGTGCTCGGCCGCGCGCTGGTCGAGCACTACAAGCGCGGGGCTGGTACCTGGCTGGCCAGTTACTCCGCGATCTGCCTCAAGCGGATGTGGCTGGTGCAGCGCTTTTCCGCCGGGCTATGCACGATGGTGCATCAGTTTCCCGGCGACAACGCTTTCGTGCGGCGCCTGCAACGGGCAGACCTGGAGTACATGACGGGCACTGTCGCCGGACGCCTGCAATTCGCGGAAAACTTCACCGGGCTCCCGATCGGAGCCTGAACCAGGATGAATTCAATGCAAGATTCGACTCGATTGCGGATTCGCCGCGCGCTCGTGGCGGGCGCCGGACTGGCGGCGGCCGGGGCTGCCGGCCTGATGCCCTTCGCAGCGCAGGCCCAACCCGACACGTGGCCCAGCAAGCCCTTGCGATTGATCGTCAACTTCCCGCCCGGCAGTTCGCCCGACGTTCTGGCCCGGGCAATTTCGCTGCCGCTGCAGCAGGCGATCGGCCAGCCGGTGGTGGTGGAGAACCGGGCCGGCGCCAGCGGCATGATTGGCGCCGATCTGGTCGCCAAGGCAGCGCCGGACGGGTACACGCTGCTGATGACCGCGGGCAGCACCATCACCACCAACCCGTTCATCTATCCGAAAATGGCGTACGACACGGCCAGGGACCTGGTCCCGGTTGCTGCCGCTGCGCGAATTGCACTGTTCCTGGAGGTGCGGCCCGAGCTTCCGGTAAAAAATTTCGCTGAATTCCTCGCTTACCTGAAAGCCAATCCCGGCCGGCTGTCGTACGGTTCGGCCGGCAACGCAACGGGCCTGCATCTGGCTGGCGAGATGCTCAAGAGCCAGGCTGGCGTGGATGCCGTGCATGTTCCGTACAAAGGTGCGTCACCCGCGTTGCAGGACCTTCTGGCCGGGCAGATCGACTTCTACTTCGACCCTGGCATCGCTCTGGGACAGGTGCGTGCCGGCAAGCTGCGGATGCTGGGGGTCGCCACGCTGCAACGCTCGTCTGCTTTCCCCGACATTCCGACCCTGGACGAGGCCGGCCTGAAGGGCTTCGACGCCGGCACGACACATGGCTTCTACGTGCCGGCCGGCACGCCGCCGGACATCGTTGCGCGCCTGAACCGCGAGATCAACAAGACGCTGGCGCTGCCCAGCGTCCGCACACAGATCGCTGCCATCGGCGCCGAGCCATCGCCGTTGACGCCCGCCCAGTTCGCTGCGCTCATGGCAGACGACGCGCGCAGGTATGGAGAGATCATCAAGGAACGGAACATCCGGGCGGATTGATGCACCGGTCGGCGCGGGAATCACGGTAATTTTGCTGGCGACGAAAGCGGTTTGGCGGCGTCCACCACGAACATGACAAGGGCGTGCAGATTCGTCGAGCCGGTGCTGGTGACTTGCATTGCGAACCCGGCGCCGTTGCCGGCTTCTGGCTGACCAGGGTTGACCAGCATCGCTCCGTGCGCACCGCGAATGCTTCGTTCGCCGGCAAGCACGAAGAACGCCTCGGAACCAGGATGACTGTGCACCGGCGTGATGCTGCCGGGAGCCCCGCTGGCATCATTGATCCGCAGCAGGTACAACGGCGCCGCGACCCGGGGAATCGGGCCGACCTCGGCGACCTTGGTACCGCCGGCCGATGAACCTTTCACCGGGCGGCACACCGCGCCTTCTTCAAAGGCTGGCGTAATGTGCCCCGGCAATGACGAACGGCAAGATCAGCTCCGGAATGAGGTAACCCAACCAGACAGCCGTTGGCTTGGGTAGCCCGACCAGGCGGATTGACACCAGTCTTCCGATGCCGGCGAGCAAGACGCCTGCGGCAAGAAGGTACACCAACGTTCCTTGCTGGCGGATCGTGATTGCCGCCCACAGACTGATGAGGCCGGTCGAAAGGTAGACGCCTGCCATGAAGCGATGGACGTTGTCCAGGCGCGGTGAGGTATCGGGCTGGCCCAGGAACATTTGTAGCGTGCCACCGAATATCGCGATCGCCGCGACCAGGAACAGGCAAACACGCACCGTCCATTGGCTCAGGGAGAGCGGGTCGTCGACGGACATGGTTCTAGGCTCCTTCAGGCAACCGGATGCTGGAAGGGACCAGCGGACAAGGCAGGGACGATGAAACTAAACCACAAGGCTGGCCGTCGTCAAGGATTTGGCGCCTCGCCGCAGGACGCGGTCGAACAATCGTGCATAGAATCGGGTTCCGGGGACAAGAGCAGACTCCCCGTTGCCCAGACGCTCCACGCGTCCAAGCGCTGCTTCTGATCACGGGTGCGTCCCGGTAAGGAGTGTTTGCTTGACCTCGTCTAATCAAATCCAGCGCCCACTTGCGCAGCGGGAATTGCCTCTCGCCATCGATCCGGCGCGGCTCGACGGCCTGTCGGAGAAGCTGGTGCGCAGTCACCACCAGAACAACTACGCCGGCGCTGTCAAGCGGCTCAACGCGATCCGCGAGCAGCTTGCGGGGATCGAGTTCGCAATCGCTCCCGGCTTCCAGGTCAACGGCCTCAAGCGCGAAGAACTGATCGCGACCAATTCCATGGTGCTGCACGAGTTGCATTTCAGCAATCTGGGTGGAGACGGAACCACGATGGTCCCTGCCATGGCGCTGGCGCTTGTGGCCAGCTTCGGCAGCGTCGGAGCGCTGGCGCGACGAATTCATCGCCATGGGCAAGGCGCTGGGCGGCGGCTCGGGCTGGGTGCTGCTTTGCTTCCAGCCGCGTGACGGGACGCTGGTCAATCAATGGGCGGCCGATCACACGCATGCCATCGCAGGCGCCGTGCCGATCCTTGCGCTCGACATGTACGAGCACGCCTACCACATGGACTTCGGCGCCGCGGCCGGCGCCTGGGTCGATGCGTTCATGCGCAACATCGAATGGAATGGCGTGTACGAGCGCTACCAGCAGGCGGTGCATGGGGCGAGCGAGGCATTCGCAGCCGCCCCATCGGACCTCGCCAACGTGCAGGTGCTGGACGTGCGGCGTGCCGGAGTGTTCGAGCAGGCGTCGCAGATGATTCCCGGCGCCAGCTGGCGCGATCCGGCGCAGGTCGCGACCTGGGCCGCGGACCTGCCGCAGGATCGAGAGATCGTGGTGTATTGCGTCTATGGCCACGAAGTCGGCCGCGGGACGGCATTGCGCCTGCGGGCCCAGGGCCTCAACGCGCGCTTTCTGCGCGGCGGGATCGACGGCTGGACGACAGCGGGTTTGCCGCTGGTGGAAAAGACCCTTAGCGCGGCGGCTGCCGCAAATCCAGCGTGAACGGAAACTCCCGGCTGCCCGGCACGTGGATGGTCGCCGGCGGCACGTGCAGCCGGCCGGGCGTGTGGCCCATGCGGAAGAAGCGCGCCATGCGCCGGCTCTCCGCTTCGTAGGCGTTGACCGGGAAGGTGTCGTAGTTGCGCCCCCCCGGATGCGTCACGTGGTACTGGCAGCCGCCCAGCGACTGGTTGATCCAGGTGTCCACGATGTCGAAGGTCAGCGGCGCCTGCACACCGATGGTCGGGTGCAAGGCCGACGGCGGATTCCAGGCTTTGTAGCGGACGCCCGAGACGAATTCTCCGCTGACGCCGGTTGGCTGCATCGGCAGCGCCTTGCCGTTGACCGTGACGACGTAGCGGCTGGGGTTCAGGCCCGTCACCCGCGCTTCGATGCGTTCCAGTGACGAATCGACGTAGCGCACCGTGCCGCCCGTCGAGCCTTGTTCGCCCATCACGTGCCAGGGCTCCAGCGCATTGCGCAGCGTCAGCTCGATGCCCATCGCCTGCACCGCGCCCACCAGCGGGAAGCGGAATTCGAAGTGCGGCGCGAACCAGGCATCGTCGAAGGCGTAGCCACTCTTGCGCATCTCGGCCAGCACGCCGTGGAAGTCCATCTGGACGAACGTCGGCAACAGAAAGCGGTCGTGCAGCTCGGTGCCCCAGCGGGTGGCGGGAGCGCGGTAGGGCTCCTTCCAGAAGCGGGCCACCAGCGCCCGCAGCAGCAACTGCTGCGCGATGCTCATGCGCGCATGCGGCGGCATTTCGAAAGCGCGCAGCTCCAGCAGCCCGAGCCGGCCGGTCGCCGAATCGGGCGAATACATCTTGTCGATGCAGAACTCGCTGCGGTGCGTGTTGCCGGTGACGTCGATCAGGATGTTGCGCAGCGTCCGGTCGACCACCCACGGCGGCATTGCCTCGCCGTGGACGCGCCGGTTGCTCTCGATCTGCTGGAGCGCGATCTCCAGTTCGTACAACTGGTCGTTTCGGGCTTCGTCGACCCGCGGGGCCTGGCTGGTCGGGCCGATGAACATGCCCGAGAACAGGTACGACAGCGAAGGATGGTTGTGCCAGTACAGCAGCAAACTCGCCAGCAACTCGGGCTTGCGCAGGAAGGGCGAGTCGTCGGGTGTCGCGCCGCCCATCACGAAGTGGTTGCCGCCCCCGGTGCCCGTGTGGCGGCCGTCGGTCATGAACTTCTCGGCCGACAGGCGCGTCTGGAATGCCGCGTTGTAGAGAAATTCGGTGTGCTCCACCAGTTCGCGCCAGTTGCCCGCCGGATGGATGTTGACCTCGATCACGCCCGGGTCGGGTGTGACCTGCAGCAACTTCAGGCGCGGGTCGCGCGGCGGCGGATAGCCTTCCAGCGTGATGCGCACATCGAGTTCCTGCGCCGTCGCCTCCACTGCGGCCAACAGCTCGAGGTAGTGCTCGACCTTCGCCAGCGGGGGCATGAAGACGTACATCATCCCGAATTTTTCGCCTGTGGCCTCGGCCTTCGGGCCATTCGCGCGGCGCGGATCGCGCACCTCCACGACCAGCGCCGTGCGGCTGTGGCCGGCCGCGGACTTGCCGCGCACCGGGGCCTGCACGAACGTCGCGGGTTCCTTCTGTCCGGTCAACGGGGCCGGACTGTCGTAGCGCCCTTGCACGACGGTGGCTGGCGGCAGCTGGCCGCGCAGCGCCGACGGGTCCTGCTCCACCAGATACGGAAAGTCGGCCTGGCTGACCCACGGCAGCGCGTCCAGCGGCAGCCGCAGGCCCATCGGCGAGTCGCCGGGGATCAGATACATCCGCTCATCCCGCAGGAACCAGGGCCCGGTGGACCAGGCGGGCCCGGCCAGCGCCGGCTTGTCTTCGGCGTCCGACTTCAGCGGCAGCACATAGCCGACAACCGCATCGAGCTTCTGCTCGAACACGCGGCGCAGGCGCACGCGCTCCATTTCATCGTCCAGGCGCGAGTCGAACGGATCCACATTGACCGGCAGCCGGCGTTCGCGCCACAGATAGTAGAAGACGTCTTCGTAGCCGGGCTCGACGAAGCGGTCGGTGACATTCAGCCGGCGCGCCAGCGCCTCGGTGAAGCGCTTTGCGTCTTCGCTGGTGTAGTGCGATGGCTGGCGTTCATCGGCGAACAGCGCGGCGTTCTTCCAAGCGGGCTGGCCATCGGTGCGCCAGTAGATCGACAAGGCCCAGCGCGGCAACTGTTCGCCCGGATACCACTTGCCCTGGCCAAAATGAAGGAAGCCGCCCTGGCCGTATTCGGCACGCAGTTTGTGCACCAACTCGGTGGCGTAGGCGCGCTTGGTGGGGCCCAACGCGTCCGTGTTCCATTCGGCGGCGTCGCGGTCGGACACGGCGACGAATGTCGGCTCGCCGCCCATGGTCAAACGCACGTCGCCCGCCATCAGCTGCGCGTCCACCGCTTCGCCGAGCGCCAGCACCCGCGACCACTGCGCATCGGTGTACGGCTTCGTCACGCGCGGCGATTCGTAGATCCGCGTCACCTTCATGTGGTGGCTGAATTCGACCCCGGCCTCTTCGATCAGGCCTTCGATTGGAGCCGCGCTCGATGGCGACGGCGTGCAGGCCAGCGGAATATGGCCTTCGCCGGCCAGCAGGCCCGACGTCGGATCCAGACCGACCCAGCCAGCGCCCGGCAGGAACACTTCGCACCAGGCGTGCAGGTCGGTGAAGTCGACCGTCGTCCCGCTCGGGCCGTCCAGCGCCTTCACGTCGGGCACCAGCTGGATCAGGTAGCCGGAGACGAAGCGCGCGGCCAGCCCGCAATGGCGCATCAGCTGCACCAGCAGCCAGCCCGAGTCGCGGCAGGAGCCGCTGGCATTCTTCAAGGTTTCTTCCGGGGTCTGCACGCCCGGCTCCATCCGGATCAGGTATTTCACGTCCTGCTGCACCTGCTGGTTCAGCCAGACCAGGAAGTCGATGGTGCGGCGCTCCTTGCGGTCGATCTTCGACAGATAGCTTTTCAGCAGGGGCGTGACGGGGTCCGTGATCAGGTAAGGCGCCAGTTCCTGCTTCTGTGCCGCGTTGTAGGCAAAGGGGAAGTTTTCGGCCTCGGGCTCGAGGAAGAAGTCGAACGGGTTGTAGACCGCCATTTCGACCACCAGATCGACCGTGACCTTGAATTCGGTGGTTTTCTCGGGGAAGACCAGCCGCGCCAGGTAGTTTGCGAATGGGTCCTGCTGCCAGTTGACGAAGTGCTGCGCCGGTTCGACCTTCAGCGAATACGAGACGATCGTGCTGCGGCAGTGGGGCGCCGGGCGCAGCCGGACCACCTGGGCGCCGAGCTTGATCGGACGGTCGTATTTATAGTGGGTGACATGGTTGAGGGCAGCGTGAATCGACATCGCTGAATACTAGCAAGTCCTAGGCCCGGCCGAGCCGGGGCGTCCGTCCTAGGGGTCTTCAGTAACCCAGGGCCAGGCCGTTGCGGTGGCGCGGGTCGTTGGCGCCGTAGAACTTGTTGCGGCCCTGCGGCTTGCCCTCCAGCGAGGGCGCGCCGATCAGCAAGGCAGCGGCATGGTTTGCTTGCTGCGGCGCTCCCAGCTTGTGGCCGGCGGCCTCCAGCAGCTTGCGCGTATCGGGCGACAGCGCGAAATTCTCGACGTTGGTCAGGTCGGGCAGCCACTGCTGGTGAAAGCGCGGCGCATCCACGGCTTCCTGCACGGTCATGCCGTAGTCGATGACGTTCAGCAAGGTGTGCAGCACGACGGTGATGATCTGGCTGCCGCCCGGCGTCCCCACCACCATCACCGGGCGGTTGTCCTTGCTGACGATCGTCGGACTCATCGACGACAGGGGGCGTTTGCCAGGGGCGATCGCATTCGCTTCCCCTTGCACCAGGCCGTAGAAGTTGGGCACTCCCGGCTTGGCGGTGAAGTCGTCCATTTCGTTATTGAGCAGCATGCCGGTTCCGGCGACCGTGATCCTGGCGCCGAACGAGTCGTTCAGCGTGGTGGTGACGGCCACGGCGTTGCCCCAGCGGTCGGCGATCGAATAGTGGGTGGTGTTGGTGCCCTCGTGCGGCTCGACGCCGGGCTTGAGGTCGCTGGAGACACCTGCCCGGCCCGGATCGATCGCCGCGCGGATCTGCGCTGCGTAGGCTTTGTCCGTGAGCCGTGCAATCGGGTTCTTCACGAAGTCGGGATCCCCCAGGTAGCTGTTGCGGTCGACATAGGCATGTCGCATGGCTTCGATCTGGTAGTGCACCGATTGCGCCGAGCGGAAGCCGAGTTCCTTCAGCGGGTAGCCCTCCAGGATGTTCAGCATCTCGCAAATGACGACACCCCCCGAACTCGGGGGTGGCGCCGAGATCACGTGGTAGCCCCGGTAGTCGCACTCGATCGGGGCCAGCTCACGCGTGCTGTACTGGTCCAGGTCGGCCTGGGTAATCAGACCGCCGCCGTTCTGGCTGGATTTCACGATGGCCGCGCCGACCCGGCCCCGGTAGAAGCCGTCGGTGCCGCGATTGCTGATCGCCCCGAGTGTGCGGGCCAGGTCCGGCTGCACCAGTTTCTCGCCGACCTGGAAGGGCTGGCCTCGGTTCAGGAAAATTCGCGCCGAGGCCGGGTCCTTGCTGAAATCCGCAGTGGCACTCCGTAAAGTATCGACGTCGCCCTGGTCCAGCGCGAAGCCTTTTTCGGCCAGCGCGATGGCCGGGCGCAACAGCGTCGCGCGATCCATCGTGCCGTACTTGCGGCGCGCGTATTCCATCCCCGACACGCTGCCGGGCACGCCGACGGCCAGGTGGCCCTTGGTGCTCAGGCCCTTGACGACGTTGCCTTGCTGGTCCAGGTACATGTTTGCGGTGGCGGCCAGCGGTGCCTTTTCGCGGAAATCCAGAAACGTCGTGCGGCCGTCTGCCAGCTGCACTGTCATGAAACCGCCGCCCGCGAGATTGCCCGCGGCTGGATACACCACGGCCAGCGCATAACCCACGGCCACAGCGGCATCGATCGCGTTGCCACCGCGCTTGAGCACGTCGACCCCGACCCGGGTGGCCAGGTGCTGGGCGGTCACCACCATGCCGTTCTCGGCGGCGACCGGCGCAAAGGATGCGGCCCGCAGCTGCATGTGCGCGCCCGCCAGCAGTCCCGTCCCCAGCAACGTGGCGCACAGTCTGGCCAAGGAATTCAGCTTGTTCATCGGGAGCTCTCAGCAAATCGGCGCATAGCGCCATCGTACTGAGTCCTCCGCCAGACAGAGGAGGCTGCTGTCGTCGCAGGGCGGTCTTGTGCCGTTGAACGCGGGTGACCGATGACCGCAATGACAGGGGCCAGGGGACGGGTTCGTGGCTGGCCTGGGCCTTGCTGGGCGTGGTCGCGGGCACGGCCTGCCAGTTGCAGCAGGCCCGGCTTTGGAGCAGCGACAGCTACCTGGTCCTGGCTGTCGTGGCTGGCGCGGTTTTGCTCTTCGCTGCCGCCCGGCGCTGGGCGCGGTACCGGGCCCTGCCAGTGCTGCTGGCAACGGCGCTGCTTGCTTTTTCCTGCGTTGGCTTGCGGGCGGTGCAGTTCGCCGGCCAGGCGATTGCGCCGGCGCTGGAAGGCCGCGACATCGCGCTGACCGGCGTCGTTGCCGCGAT
>JANXVP010000344.1 GCA_025351615.1 Ramlibacter sp.
ATTTTCCTCGATCAAGCCTGCAACCTGCGACAACCAGAGCTGCAGGACGCTGTGTCGCAGTGCGCGAAATTCGGCAAACAGCTGGTCAAGCGAAAAACCGCTTTCCGCGCGCATCTCGCCGTGCGTCATGGCCGCGCTAGATACCGGAGATTCCGGCCCCCGCCCCTTGGATTTCGCCGTCTGCTGCGCAACGCTACGGTTTTTTTGCATATCGACCGAAATGCCGTCGAGCATCTGCTTCGCATGATCGCGCAGCTCGGCCGATGACATGTCCGACGCAGCGGGCTGCATTGTGCGGGCAAAGGCCTCCCACTCGTTGATGATTTCTTCAACGTGGGCGACGATGAATTCAGACAAGTTCATAGCGGGCGGAGAGGCGCCTGCCGGATCTTTCGGATCCACAGCGCTTGAAAGGCGGCGCCGCTACCTGCCGAATAAGCCCAGCAGTCCGATCAGGATCAGGTAAATCGCGACGATGTAGTTCAGCAGGCGCGGCACGACCAAAATCAGGATGCCGGCAATCAACGATGCGAGTGGGCCCAGGTGCGGGATCAGGTTCATGGCGGGTCTCCTGGGGCGGAATGCCCCGACCGAAAGATGTGCCATGGTGCCTCAGCCGCAGGCCAAGCAATGTAGGTCAACGGCTACAAATCAACCTGTGACGCCTATCAGTGCTCGGTCAGCGTCAGCAGGATGTCGGTGTACCAGGCGCAGTTCAAGCCCAGCGCCTCATCGAGCTTGAGGTCGCGGGTGCCGACATCCAGCCGCGCCGAATGCACCCCGAGCAGGCGCCACGGCAGGTCGCCATGGTCCGCCTGCGGTCCGGAAATTCGCATCACGACCGGCGAGCCGCTGGTGCCACGGTGGGTGCGGGCGTCGGTCAAAAAATAACCTTCGCCGCCAAACCGCAAGCCGAACGACGAGGCATTGACCGCGTGCCGCGCCACCGGCATGTGGTGCAGCGTGTCGTGGAAATTCAGCGGGAAACCCACCACCAGCAGGGAAGTGCCGACCTCGACCCGCTGCTCGGGCTGGTGCAGGTGGCGTGGCGTGAAGGCGCGGTACAGCGCCGTCTTCGGCAGGGCTTCGCGCTCGATCTCCAGCAGCGCCACGTCGATCTCGCCGGCGGTGTCCTTGCCCTGCCGCCACAGGCTCTTGCCGTCGCGGTACAAGGGCATCGAGAAGCCGGTCGAGCTGGCGAGGTTCTCCTGGTCCAGGTGCAATTCGATTTCGATGCGGTCGGGGAAATGCTTGCTGGGCTCGTCGATCATGACGTGCCGGCTGGTCACCACGAACAGGCGCTCGCCGCGCTGGAAAAAAAAGCCGCTGGCGTTGGTGAGACCGCGCTTGCCATCGAAGGTGCCGATCCGCGCCGCCGTGAGCAGCAGGGATTCGACCGCCAGCGAAGCAGCCGTGACTTTCGCTTCCGGCGGCGCCGCAGCCACTGGCGCCGGGGCAGGCGTGACCAATGCGGCCGAGGCTGGCGCGACAGCGTCGATCGAGGGCGTCGGCGGGAGGCGTGGGGTCGGTTCGTCGGGGCACATGATCTATTGTGCTTCAGGGCTCGGTGCCGTCAGGAACCCGGTGGTAGCGCAGTTCGCGATGCCGCACGTTGTCGATGCCGGTGAAGTCGTGGCTGCCGGTGAACGCGATCTGGAAAGCCACGAAGGGAACCGTCGGTGCGGCGGGCGGCTTGCCATCCATGCGGGTGTAGCGGCGCTTGAGATTGGTGCCGTCGTACACCCACTCGCCTTCGTGCGCATGCTGCGTGCCGGGCTCCTTCGGGCCCAGCGTGCGGGACATTTCGCGAAAGCGGCCGCCGGGCTCCAGGACGAGGACGCGGCGCACCTGCGTCCCGTTCTCGGCGTAGTCGCGCAGCCAGGTGCCGACCAGGCGCTCCCGGGTTTCGCCGCTGCTCACATCGGTCGTCGGCTGGCAGCCGGTTGCGAGCAGCGCGAGTGCCAATGCCCAAGCCGGTGAAAAAGCCAAGGCGCGTGTACCCATCGGTCAGCCGGCCCGGATGCCTTCGCTGGTGAGGTGCAACACCCGGTCCGCGCGCGCCGCCGCGGTCACGGAATGGGTCACGAGGACCAGTGAAGCGCCGTGTTCGCGGGTCTGGGCCAGCAGCACGTCCATCACCCGCGCCGCCGTGGTCGGGTCCAGGTTGCCGGTCGGCTCGTCGGCCAGCAGGTAAGCCGGCCGATGCACCAGAGCGCGGGCGATCGCCACCCGTTGCAGCTGCCCGCCGCTGAGTTGCTGTGGCAACCGCGCGCCAAGGCCCGACAGGCCGACCGCGTCCAGTATCTGCTGAACGCGGCTATCGTTCTGCTGTTTGAGGAGCATCAAGGGCAGGCCCACGTTTTGTGCTACGTCCAGGTGCGGCAGGACGTGGAAGGCCTGGAAAACGAAGCCGATGCGGTGCCGCCGCAGCAGCGCGCGGGCCTCGTCATCCAGGCTGTCGATGTCGACGCCATCCATGGACACCGTGCCCTGGTCCCAGCTGTCCAGGCCGGCCAGGCAATTGAGCAGCGTCGATTTGCCGACACCCGATTCGCCGACGATGGCGACAAATTCGCCTGCCGCCACCTCGAGCGACACGTTCGCGAAGACCACGGCGTCGCCGTAGCGCTTGGCCAGGTTCTTCACGGCCAGGCTCATGGCAGCTGTCTCACTCGCGCCAGCAGTTGCTGCAGCGCGGTCGGGTCGTCGCACGCAATCACCTGACGCTCGGGCATTCCCCGCAGCCACGTCAGTTGCCGCTTCGCAAGCTGGCGGGTCGCGAAGATGCCGCGGTCGCGAAATTCGGCCAGGGGGGCGTGGCGAGTGGAGCGCGCATCATCGTGCGAGCCGGACTCGCGCGCTTGCTGCGCGTCCAGATAGTCCCAAGCCTGCCGGTACCCGACGCAGCGCATGCTCGGGAGCGTGGGGCTGAGATCGCCACGGGCCCGCAATGCCTTGACTTCGTCGAGGAAACCGGCCGCGAGCATCGCGTCGAAGCGTACAGCGATGCGCGCGTGCAGCCAGGTGCGGTCGCGGGGTTCGAGCGACAACAAAACCGGCGCTGGCGCCGGGCTTCGGCCTGCGGCGCCTGGCTTGCGGGCGTGGAAGCTGGACAGCGGCCGTCCCGTGATCCGGAACACCTCCAGCGCGCGCTGGATCCGCTGCGAGTCCTGCGGTGCGAGACGGGCGGCTGTTTCCGGGTCGGAGCGAGCGAGCGCGGCATGCATGGCAGGCCAGCCGTGCTGTGCCGCCTGCGCTTCGAGTTCGCCGCGCACCGAAGCGTTGGCTGGCGGCATCGCATCCAGTCCTTCGGCCAGCGCCTTGAAGTACAGCATCGTGCCGCCGACCAGCAAAGCCAGCTTTCCGCGGGCGTGGATCTGCGTGATCAGCGCGCTGGCATCGGCGGCAAATTCGGCGGCGCTGTAAGCCTGCAACGGGTCGCGGATGTCGATCAGGTGATGCGGCACGGCGCTGCGCTCATGGGCGTTCGGTTTGGCAGTGCCGATGTCCATTCCCCGGTAGACCAGAGCCGAATCGACACTGATGATTTCGGTGTCGTATTCGCTCGCGATCGCCATGGCGGCTGCGCTCTTGCCGGACGCCGTAGGGCCGGCGAGCGCCAGCACGGTGATAGCGGGCGGCGCAGCGGACATCCGGACGAGCGTATCAGAACGCTGCTTCGCGGCGGCAGAAAGGGCACTGTAGGAGGGTGACCACGGCCAGACAGGAGGCCCACCGGCTGGCAGCCCGGCGTTGCGCATCTAACTTGGTTTATCACCAACGACACAGGGGAATGCAAATGAACAAGGATCAAGTCAAGGGCAAGCTCAAGGAGGAAGCCGGCGAAGTCCAGGAGCAGGCCGGCAAGCTGGTCGGCAATCAGGCGCAGGAGCGCAAGGGCCATGCCCGCGAGCAGGCCGGCACGGCCCAGCAGCAGGCCGGCGATCTGAAGCAAGTGCTCAGGGAAAGCGGCAAGCACTGAAGGCAGCGGTGCTCAGCCTTCACGGCCGGGTTCGCCGGCCGTTTTTTTGGTGTCCTGCGGTCATCCGGCTGCATGCATACGATCAATTATGATGAAAACAATATTTGTCTCACGGAGTGCCGGATGGAACGCTTCACCATTTCTCTCGACCCCGACCTGGCTCAGAGGTTCGACGCGCTGATCGCCGATCGCGGCTATCTGAACCGCTCGGAAGCCGTGCGCGACCTGATCCGCGAAAAGCTGGGGCAGGACCTGCTGGCAGCGGGGGAGGCCAAGTGGGGCGTGGGCACCGTCACCTATGTCTATGACCGCAACGACCACGTGCTCGCCCAGCGGGTCCTGCACCTGCAGCACGATCACCATGATCTGGTGGTGACCTGCCAGCACACGCCGCTGGACCATGCGAACGGGCTCGACACGGTGGTCCTGAAAGGGACCACGGCAGCCATCCAGGCCTTTGCCGCCAGGCTCATCGCGGTGCGGGGCGTCCGCAACGGACAGGTGCAGTTCATCCCGCTGCGCAAGGCCTCGGCGCACAAGCACGAAGGTCCGCCGTCGGCTTTGCACTTCCACCTCGAACCTTCGGTTTGATCCGCCGCCTTTCCTTGACCGACTGCAGAAATTCTTCGATGTCCCTCTTCAAGCTCTCTCCTTTCGTGCTCGCCGTCCTGGCAGCGTCTTCAATGGCGCAGAGCCAGCCGGCCGACCCGCAACCCGGAGCGCTGGCGCCGGTGACTGTGACCGGCTCGCGCAACAGCCAGCTCGGCATTGCGGATTCCGCCAACTCCGGTGTGGTGACCCAGAAACAGCTGGAGGCGCGGCCGGTGTACCGGCCGGGGGAGGTGCTGGAAGCGACACCCGGACTGGTCGTCAGCCAGCACAGCGGTGAAGGCAAGGCCAACCAGTTCTATCTGCGCGGCTTCAATCTCGACCATGGGACCGACCTGCGCACCACTGTCGACGGCATGTTGGTGAACCAGCGCAGCCACGCCCACGGGCAGGGCTGGACCGACCTGAATTTCCTGATCCCCGAACTGACGTCACGGCTGGAATACCGCAAGGGCCCGTACTATGCGGCGGAGGGCGACTTCGCGTCGGCCGGCGCTGTCTCTGTCGTCTACGCCAACAAG
>JANXVP010000361.1 GCA_025351615.1 Ramlibacter sp.
CTGGCGCCGATATTCCATGCGCTGGTGAATCCCCTTGAGATTGAGCGCCGCGATTTCGCGGGCCACCGCTTCGTCCACCTGGCGTTTGATCCAGACGAACGTCTTGTCCTCGTTCTCCAGCTTCCGGTTCAGGTCCGCCAGCGACATGCCGAGCAAGCTGGCCAGCTGGGGCAGCTTGCCTGCGTCGCGCTCGACATCTTCGGGGATGGCCCAGATGCTCGGCGCCGGAACGCTGGTTGCGAGCAGCAGGCCGTTGCGATCGAGGATGCGGCCGCGGTTGGCGGGCAGTTCGAGGGTGCGGCCAAAGCGCACCTCGCCCTGCCGCTGGAAGAAATCGTTGCCGAACACCTGCACCCAGGCGGCACGGCCGGCCAGGCCCAGAAACCCGATCGCAATCCCGGCGACGATCATCTTGCTGCGCCACACGGGAGTCTTGCTGGCGAGCAGCGGCGACGAGGTGTAGGCCACGCTGCGCGTCATGGAACACCCCCCGGGGACGCAGCACTGGAGCCCTTGAGCGAAACGTATTGCGTGATCGCGGGCGAAGCGCTGCGCATGTGCAACTGCTCCCTGGCCAGCTTCTCCACCCGCAGCGGGGTGGCCTGCGAGTGCTTTTCCACCTGCAGCCGCTCATTGTCCGTTTCCAGCCTGCGCGCTTCGCTGGTGACCTTGTCCAGTTCGGTAACGAGACGGCGCGAGTCGTACTGCGTGTGTACCAGATACAGCGCGCTCACGAGCACCGCGACCAGTAACACGACATTCAGACGCATCATTGTGCCCCCACGCTTGCGGCCAGGGCCGCTGCGCTGCCCTCCAGGGGGGCTTGAGCTTGCTTGAAGCGGTTCTGCGCGGCGCTCATGCAACCTCCGTCCGCTCGGCCACGCGCATGATGGCGCTGCGCGAGCGCGGATTCGCCTTGACTTCGGACTCGGACGGCTTGATGCGGTCCAGCGTCTTGAGCTTCATCGCCTGCGGCGCCGCAAACGGCGCGCGGCGGTCAAACACCTCGCGCGAATGCTTCGCGATGAACTGCTTGACGATGCGGTCTTCCAGCGAATGGAAGCTGATCACCACGAGCCGGCCCTGGGGTTGAAGAACATCCAGGCTGGCCTCTAGCGCCTGCTGCAGCTCTTCAAGCTCGGCGTTGATGAAAATCCGAAGAGCCTGAAAGGTGCGCGTGGCAGGGTCCTGGCCCGGCTCGCGGGTCTTGACCGTGCCAGCCACGAGCTGGGCCAGTTCGGCGGTGGTTGCAAGAGGGCCCCGTTCCTGCCGGCGAGCCACAATCGCCTTCGCAACCTGAACAGCAAACCGTTCTTCGCCATAG
The DNA here is from genome assembly GCA_025351615.1 of Ramlibacter sp. Classification (GTDB taxonomy): domain Bacteria; phylum Pseudomonadota; class Gammaproteobacteria; order Burkholderiales; family Burkholderiaceae_C; genus Ramlibacter. The sequence continues at coordinate 1,325 of JANXVP010000361.1, forward strand.
TCACGAATCACCTCCGCAATCTGTTCCTGTCCGGCCGTCGCCAGCCACTGCGCCACGCTCTCGCCGCGGGTCGCGTCCATGCGCATGTCGAGCGGACCGTCGTTGCGAAACGAAAAGCCGCGCGCGGCATTGTCGATCTGCGGCGAACTCACGCCCAGGTCCAGCAGCACGCCGGCGACGCTCTGCGCAGGCAATTCGCCGATGTGACGGAAGCCTTCGTGCCGGATCGAAAAGCGCGGGTCGTCGATACGCCGCGCCTCGTCGACCGCATCGAGGTCCTTGTCGAAAGCAATCAGCCGCCCTTGCGGCGCCAGTCGCGAGAGCAACAGGCGCGAGTGGCCGCCGCGGCCGAAAGTCGCATCCACATAGGTGGCGTCGGTCCTGGTGAGAAGGGCTGCTACCGCTTCTTGCAACAGGACGGTGGTGTGTTGCCATGTGCTCTCCACCGCCCGCTTTCAAAAAGAAAAATCCCGCAAGACATCCGGCATCGCTGCGCGCATCGCTTCGGCCTCCCTGGCCTCGTAGGTCGCCTTGTCCCACAGTTCGAAGTGGTTGCCCATGCCCAGCAGCATGGTTTCCCTCTCGATGCCGGAGGCGGCGCGCAATTCGGGCGAGACCAGAACGCGCCCCGTGCCGTCAAGCTCCACGTCCATGGCATTGCCGAGAAATATTCTCTTCCACCACTGGGCTTCCATGGGTAACGCAGCGATACGGGCGCTGAATTTTTCCCACTCCGGCCGCGGGAATATCATCAGGCAGCCATGCGGATGCCTGGTGATGGTCACCTGGCTGGAGGCCGTGGCAGACAGCACATCGCGATGCCGTGTCGGCACCGAGAGCCGGCCCTTGGCATCCAGACTGATAGATGACGCGCCTTGAAACACCTGTGTGAGCCCTTGCTACGGATTAAGCGCAACCGTGGAGTGCGAAAGCACTGTTCACCACTTAATTGCACTTTTTTGCACTGTAGCAGGAAACGCGCTGGACGCAAGCCAGCTCAGGTGTGAATTTGTACAATGAAATCAATGACTTAGAACCAGTTTCAAGACACTTTTTGGAGTATAAAAGCGTTCTAAATGAAGCACTTAGCGATGCCTGTGAAAGTGATTCCTCAATGGACTGCCAATCTTGCCGAAGGGATGTCGCGCAAACAGTCGAGGACCGGCTGAGTTGCGCGCAACGGACATTTCGTGCGCGGACCTGATTTGGCGGCAGCGCCGAGCACCCCGGGAATGATGGCGCTTCAGTCGGTCCGGGCGACGACGCGGGCGTGCTCGCTGATGCCGATCACGTTGAAGAAGGCCGCGACCAGTCGATGCACATTGATGAATTGCACCTGCCGGCCCTCGGCCTGCCGCGACGAAACCCAGTTCAACAGCGTGCCGGCGGCGGAAAAATCGATGCGCAGCAAGCGCTCGCAAGAGATGATCATCACGTCGGCGCCCGCCAGCTTCGCATCGAGGATCGCCAGCGCTTGCACGGCATCGCCGACGATCTGCCCCGCTAGCTCGACCGTCGAAATGTTCGACATCTGCGGGATCTGGCTGTCACCGACTATTGCCATGCCGCCGGTGGCAATCGAATCGTGGAATGCGTCCCCGATGATCGTGTGGCCGGAGATGTAACTGCCGTCGTTCTGCAGCGGCTTGTACTCGGTGTGGGCGCCCTCCCAGGACGGCGGTGACACCTCGTAGGTGACGCAATAGTCCAGAGCCACCAATTCGAATTCGTCGGGCCGGTGCGTCACCCGCAGCAATTCCATGCGCAGCTTCCACCATGCCGGGTTGGCCGATTTGTCGCCCGACGGCGTGGCGTTTTTGAGCACGTGATCGAGGTTGTTGGCGCCGATGAAACGCAGCTGCACCGGCTGCGAAGCCCAGTGGGTGAACAGCCGGCCCAGGCCTTCGAGCGCCGCAACTTCGACGCCGTTGAGCTTGTTCCAGTTCAAGCGCCAGGGCTGGGCTGCTTTGGCCAGTGCCGCATTGAGCGCAGCGAGTGTCTGGGTTCCGAACAAGGCGGGCGAGGTCCAGTCGGCGATCTGCTGGGACGGCGGCGGCGCGGACGAAGGCGGCGCGTTCAACTGGCTCACCGCATCGGGCAGCGAGACCCATTGCGGCGCCGACCGGCCAAAGCGCCCGGCGAAATCGATCGCCGCGGTTTCGTAGCGGTCCAGCTGACCGGTGGCGCGATACAGATCGAACAACGTGAGCCAGGTTTCATCGTGGCTGATGCGTTGCCCTTGCGGCGAAAGCACCTCGAGCAGGCCGGCCTCGGCGCCCGCATCGTCACCGTTGGCGAAGCGGATGGCCGCCTCCTCGAGTTCGGGATCGTGGGCGAATTCTTCCACATCGATGGCGATCAGCTTTGACGCGGAGAAGACGCTGTTGCTGTTCGGGATCGAGTCTCCCCGCGCAGGCGTCACCGCCGAGAACGAAGGCGCAGCCGCGGGCCGCTGCAGGCTTGTCGGTCCCGACCGAGGCGAGACCACAGACGCTGCGGCAGGCATGGCACGTGGCACCGCCGGTGCCGGGGTCGAAGGCGTGACTGTTCCCGGCATCCCCGAAGCATCGGCCGGTTCGGCGGCGGCGCGGGGAGCCAGCGGCTGCGGTGCAGTCCTGGTGTAGGCGTTCGGCCGATTCACCGGCGTCGCGGGCGGTGCCACGCCTTCTGGAGGCTCCTGCGCCGAAGGCGCGAGGGCGCCGCTGCCGGTGCTGCGCAGCGACGAATCGCCATGCTTGGTCTTCCACCACTGCATCGACATCTGGGCCTCGATTTCGTCGATCTTCTTGAGCGTGGTGGCCCGGTCGTCCGGCTTGGACGGCATCGAACTCTGGAAGAACGAAGGCCGGGCCATCGGATCCTGCCCCGCCATCACCTCACTGCGGCGCATCTTGCGCAGCATGTCGAACTCCCGCTTGCGGACGAAATCGTTGCGCCGTTTGCGCTCGATCATCTCCTTGAGCATCTGTTTGGAGTAGCTGCTCTCGCGGTCGGTCTCCGGCTGGTCTAGGTCCGCCCAGTTGGTCGTCGGGTTGCGGACGAACTTGACGACCTTGGACAGCAGGCCGTTGTCGTCTTTGGACATTGGTGCGGCGGTCAGTACAGTGCGTGGATCGGCCGGGAAGGCTTAATCCCCGAACATCTTCTGTTTGAGCTCGCGGCGCTGCTGCGCCTCCAGCGAAAGCGTCGCGGTGGGGCGCGCGAGCAGGCGGCCGACGCCAATCGGCTCGCCGGTTTCGTCGCAGTAGCCGTAGTCGCCCGCGTCGATGCGCCCGATCGACTGCTCGATCTTCTTGAGCAGCTTGCGCTCACGGTCCCGGGTGCGCAGTTCGAGCGCGTGTTCTTCCTCGATGGTGGCGCGGTCCGCGGGGTCGGGGACGATCACGGTGTCCTCGCGCAGGTGCTCGGTGGTTTCACCGGCGCTGTTGAGGATTTCGGTCTTGAGCTGCGTCAGCTTCAGGCGAAAAAACGCCATCTGCTTGTCGTTCATGTACTCCGTGTCGGGCATCGCCATGACTTCGGCGTCGCTCAGCTGTTCAACCGGCTTGCTTTTCCAGTTGTTCGCCAGCTTGGGGTCCTTTTTGACCGCGACCATCGGGGGCGCGGGAAGGACGGTAGGGGGCATTGTGTGCGTGTAGCTCGATTTGGCGGCGGTGGAGGCCACGGACTGCGCCATCGATGGCACCGTGATCTGGGCCAGTCGCGCGGAGGGCTTGGCGGCCCGCGCCGGGGCTCCCGCCTGCACCATGGGCATGGGACGGGGAGCGTCCGGGCGGACCGGCGCCGGCGCCTTGGACGCCGGGCTGGATTTGGAAACGCTCTTGCCGGACGGGGCGGCCTTGGCCTTCACCAGGGCCGCTTTGGCCGGCGCTTTCGGGGTCTTGACAGTCAATGGCTTCTTCGCTGCGGGCTTGGCCGCGGTCTTCCTGGGTTTGGCGGCAGTCCTGGACTTCGCGGCCGGCTTCGTGGTTTTCTGCACCGGCGCCTTGGCGGCGGGCTTGGCTTTGGCGACCGGTTTTGCCGGCGCCTTCACCATTTTCTTCGCCGGTCCGGGCTTGGCTTTGGCGGCCACCTTGGGATGTTTGGCTGCGGCCTTGGTTTTGGGCTTCAAGTCCTGTCTCCTCGCGACGGCGCTCGCATGCGCCTGAGCTGCATCAGCCGGCCTGCTTTTTTGTGGTGGGGATTCGCCTTCATGAAAGCGAGTTATACCCTGATTGCCCCGCTCCCGGCCGCCCTCCGAGGGACTCTCACCCCGGCTCTCCAGCGAGGGCCTGCCAGAGGAAACACGCGCGAGTTGCAGAATCGAGACAATCATCAGGCTCCCGCCCCAAAAAGAGAACGCGCAAGCCTACCTCAAACCAGGCACTGCTCCAGTCCCTGCAGGAAGATATCTTTGGGCAAGTCGATGCCGATGAACACCATCTTGCTATTGCGGACCTCGCCGGACGCCCATTGCGGCCCGAGGTCGCTTCCCATCAGTTGGTGCACGCCCTGGAAGATCACCTTGCGGTCGGTGCCCTTCATGCTCAGGACACCCTTGTAGCGCAGCATCCTGGGGCCGTAGATGTTCACGATCGCGCCCAGGAAGTCTTCCAGCTTGGCCGCGTCGAATGACCGCTCCGATCTGAAAACAAAACTCTTCACGTCGTCGTCGTGGTGGTGGTGGTGCCCATGGCCCTCGGCGGCATGCGAGGGATGGTCGCAGGCAGCATCGTGATCATCGCCATGCGCATGGTCATGGGCGTGGTCGTGCCCGGCATGGTCGTGCGCCTCTTCTTCCTTCAGGAAATCCGGATCGATTTCGAGCTTGGCGTTCAGGTTGAAGCCGCGCAGGTCAAACACATCGCTCAGGCCCACCTCGCCGAAATGCACCGCTTTCATCGGTGCGCGCGGATTCATGTGCTTGAGCCGGTGCATCAGCGCATCGGTTTCCTCCTTGGCGACCAGGTCGGTCTTGCTGATGAACAGCTGGTCGGCAAAGCCCACCTGGCGGCGCGCCTCCTGGCGGTCGTTGAGTTGCTGCGCCGCATGCTTGGCATCCACCAGCACCAGGAATGAATCGAGCAGGTAGCTTTCGGCGATCTCGTCGTCCATGAAAAAGGTCTGCGCCACCGGGCCGGGGTCGGCCAGGCCGGTGGTTTCGATCACGACCCGGTCGAAATCCAGCAGGCCCTTGCGCTTCTTGGCTGCGAGCAATTGCAATGTGGCGCGCAGGTCCTCGCGGATGGTGCAGCAGATGCAGCCGTTGCTCATCTGGATGATCTGCTCCTTCGACTCGGTGACCAGGATGTCGCTGTCGATGTTCTCCTCGCCGAATTCGTTCTCGATCACTGCGATCTTCTGTCCGTGGGCTTCGCTCAGCACGCGCTTGAGCAGCGTGGTTTTGCCGGAGCCCAGGAAGCCGGTCAGGATGGTCGCGGGAATGAGGCTCATGGTGGCGTTCAGAAAAGGGCGGAGGTGGAGCAGTTTAGCGGTGTCTCAATGCCATCGTGGCTGCCGTGGTCCCAATGGCGGCGCGCCCGGCTATTTGCGGATGGCGCCCGGCTATTTGCGGATGACGACCAGCCCCTTCAGATACTCGCCCTCGGGGAACTCCAGCGTCATCGGGTGGTCCGGTGCACCGCCCAGCCGCTGCGTGATGTAGCCGTCCACGCCCGCATCGGCGCCGGCGCCGGCGACGATCTTGTGGAACAGGTCGGCGCTGATCCCGCCGGAACAGGAAAAGGTGAACAACACGCCCCCCGGCTCCAGCAGCTTCAGCGCCAGCCGGTTGATGTCCTTGTAGGCGCGGGCCGCGCGCTCTGCATGCGCGGCCGTGGGTGAGAGTTTCGGCGGGTCCAGCACGATGGCGTCGAAGCTGCGCCCGTCGTCGATGACGCGGCGCAGGCAGGCGTTGACATCTGCATCGAGGAATTCGGTGCGCGCGGCATCGAAACCGTTGCGGGCGACGTGGTCCCGCGCCCGCTGCAAGGCCGGCGCCGAGGACTCGATCGATGTCACGTGCGCCGCGCCGCCTGCAAGCGCGGCGACCGTGAAGCCTCCGGTATAGCAATAGCAGTTGAGCACGCGCCGCAAGCCGAGCCGGCGCACATGCGCGGCGAACTTGCGCCGGCTGTCCCGCTGGTCGAGATAGAAGCCGGTCTTGTGGCCGGTGGCGATATCGACGGTGAACTTCCAGTCGTGCTCGTGGATCGCGATCTCTGTCTCGGTGCCGGCAGCGCCCTCCCCCGGCGCACCGCGCAGCCAGCCGCTTGCAGGCTGCAGCCCTTCGAGCGCGCGTGAATTGGTGTCGGAGCGTTCATAAAGCTTTGACAGCCCGGTTTCGGCCAGCAGCGCATCGGTCAGCACGGCCTTCCAGCGCTCGGCGCCGGCCGAGAGGAACTGCGCCACCAGGGTGTCGCCATACCGGTCGACGATCAGACCGGGCAGCCCGTCGGATTCCCCATGGACCAGCCGCATCGAGTCGCTCGGGATGTCGAATCGCCGGCGCGCCTTCACCGCCCGGGCGCAGCTTGCGGCCAGGAACGACGCATCGATGCGCTGCGCCGGATCGAAACTCCAGGCGCGCGCCCGGATTTTCGATGCCGGGCTGAACGACGCCCAGGCCAGGAATTCACCGGCGCACGACTCGATCCGGACAGTCTCGCCCGGGTCGGCACCGCCTCTGGCGATCGCCGAGTCGAAAATCCAGGGGTGACGGCGCAGCAACGAGCGCTCCTTGCCGTCCTTGAGTCTGAGGGTCTTCATGGCCCTGATTGTCCAGCCAGCCGCGTCGTCCCCAAGTGGCGAGCCGGCGCCGGTCTGGGGCTGCACTAACGCTGAAGCCCGGCCCTGTGCCGGCCATCGAGCCGGACCAGGATCACCGACAGGCCCACGGCCAGCACGGCCTGCATCCCGAAAGCGAAGGCAAATCCGCCGACGCCCGAAGCGATCAGGCCGAACAGCGGCGTTCCGACGATCACGCCCATGAAGGTGAAGGCCAGCGTTCCCGAGGTCGCCCGGCCGGCCGCGCCTGGCGGCGCCTGGCGGGCCACCTCGGCCAGGTACACGCCGTTCCAGCCGCTGGCGCTGGCCCCGAAAACGATCATCAGCGCCGCCAGCGCCAGGCCGGGCAGCGCAAAGTGCGCCAAGGCCAGTGCACCGGTGACCAGCGAGGCCAGCGCCAGCAAGACACAGAGAGTGGCCAGCGTCATCAACGGCCGGCCCCAGCGATCGCTCAGGTAGCCCCAGGCGATCCGGCCGATGACGCCGCCGCTCTGCGACAGACCGAGCAGGGAGCCCGCCAGCAGAGCGGTCATCGCCAGCTCGGACGTCAGGAAACTTACCAGGTAGCTGGAGAAGGAAATCTGGATGCCCGACAGGATGAACGAAACAGCGGCCAGCGTGCGCAGGCCCGGGTGTCGCAGGATCACCGCCATCGGCTCCAGGAAGTCGCCCAGCAGACGCGCGACCGACCAGCCTTGCCCACTTCCACTGCGGGCCAACGAAGACGGTTCATCCAGGGTGTGCCGCATCGGCTGGGCCGCTGCGGCTGTCGCCATGCAGGCCAGCGCCAGCACGCCGAGGGTGCTGGCCCAGCCCGTGGCCGCGCCCAGCGGCGGAATGCAGAAGCCGCTCATGGCTACCCCGACCGGGACACCGGTCTGCTTGATCGAAAACACCAGATTGCGCCGCTGCGGTGGCGTGGTGCGGATCAAGACATGGGAACTCGCCGGCGTGATCGGGCCGTAGCCCAGGCCCACCAGCAGCGCGGCTGGAATCAGCGTGGCGGGAAAGAGGGCCGCCAGGCCCATGCCCGCCGCCGACAGCAACAGCGCGCACTGGCTGACGCGAATCGCCCCCCACCGGTCCACCAGCGGCCCGGCGGACAGGCTGCCGACGATCGCCCCGACATAAGCGAACAGCACATAGACGCCGATACCGGCCGTCGTCAGCGGCGGCGGACCGGGCACCACCGGCACCAGGACCGGGACCGCCATCATCGCCAACGCGCTGAACGCCTGGATCAGCAGGGTGATCAGCAGCGGCAGAAACGCCTTCATCCAAAAAACTGGCGCAGGCTGGGCAGGGTCTCCAGGTGGGCGATCCGTTCGTAGAGCGCGGTGTCCGCGCCCGGGCCTTGAAATGCAGGCACGGCGCCGGTGGCCATGCAGGCCAGGAATTTCCGGCGCAGCGCGGCGGCCTCCAGCGGCAGCTTGGCGCTGCCGCGGGCAAAACGGATATCGCCGGAATCGAAGGAGCGCCCGTCCTGCAGTTCGATGACCACACGGTCGGCATAGGAGAACGCCGGATCCCGCGGGTCCGGCCGATGCGTGATGTCGATCACGACCTTGTCCAGCAGGCCGCGCACGTCTTCGCGGGCGACGAAGCTGTCCGTGAGCTGGGCCAGCCCCACCTTGCGTTCAACCAGCGCGGCGGCAATCGCGAATTCGGCGCTGAACTTGGCCTCCAGCCCGGTCTGGGGCCGGTGGTTGCGCAGCATGGACGCCTGCGCCGGTCCGATGGTGACCCGTACCCGACGCACCTGCGTGGGCAGGATGTTTTCGCGCTCCGCGATGTCCACCACGCCGTCGATCACGCGATGGCCGGAATAGCACACCGGGTAAGCTTTGACCGAGAGGCCACTTTCCAGGATTCGCGCCGTGCGGCCCAGTTCGCACGGGCCCTCGCGGTCGGCCCGGCCGGCCGGCGAGAGCGCGCTGAGGTAGCCCGCCGCGTGCTCGAACACGTCGGGCGCCGAGGTCAGCCCCAGTTGCGACAGCCGCACCGCCTCGATGCCTGCGGCGGCTGCGCGACCGGCGTGCAACGGCTTGGTCATGGTGCCGAAGTTGACCACCAGGCCGCTGGCCATGCTGGCGGCAATCGCCAGCGCCTGGCGCGTCTGCTCCTGGGGCAACCGGTTGAGCGTCGCCACCGCGGCAGCAGCCGCGACGGGACCGAACACGCCTGTCGGATGCCAGCCCTTGAGGTGGTACTGGTCGCTCTCGCGCGAGAACAGTTCGGCCCACACCTCGTAGCCGACGACATAGGCGCGCAGCGCATCGGCGCCCGAGACGTCCAGTCGGTGGCCTTCGGCCAGGATGGCCGGCACGAGCACGGTGCTGGTATGCGCCGATAGCGCCACGTCGTCATAGTCCAGCGCATGCGCGGCGACCCCGTTGATCAGCGCGGCCTGTGGCGCCGGCAGCATGAGGCCGGCAAAGGGCACGGGGGCCTCGGCCGGGTTTCGCACGCCGCCCGCATGCGCAAGCATGATCGCGACGACCGGCTCGCCGCTGCCCGCCATCATGGTGGCTACGGTGTCGATGAAGCCGGTTTGCGCGACCGCACGGGCCGCCTGCTCGTGCGGGCCGAAATCGGGCTGGGCCACGTAGGCAGCCAGTTGCTGGGTGAGGCCGGGCATTGGTATCTCCATAAGTCAGGGGAAGGATGCGGAATCGGGAGCGCGGGGCAATCGGTGCGGGCTCAGTACGAGCGGGGCAGTCCCAGCATGTGCTCTGCGATGTACGACAGCACCATGTTGGTCGAAATCGGGGCGATCTGGAACAGGCGTGTTTCGCGCCACTTGCGTTCGACGTCGTATTCCCGAGCGAAACCGAAGCCGCCGTGGCTCTGCATGCAGGCTTCAGCGGCATGCCAGGCGGCCTCCGAGGCCAGCAGCTTGCCCATATTCGCGTCGTCGCCGCAGGGCAAGCCAGCGGCAAAACGCGCCGCGGCGCGCCGCAGGACCAGGTCGGCCGCTTCGGTTTCGGCATGGGCCCGCGCGATCGGGAACTGCACGCCCTGGTTCTGCCCGATCGGCCGGTCGAACACCCGGCGTTCGTTCACATAGGCAGCCGAGGTTTTGGTGAACCAGCGCGCGTCGCCGATGGCCTCGGCCGACACCAGGATCCGCTCGGCATTCATGCCATCGAGGATGTACTTGAAGCCCCGCCCCTCCTGGCCGATCAGGCTGTCCGCCGGGATGCGCAGGTTGTCGAAGAAGACTTCGGTGGCGTTGTGGTTGATCATCGCCTTGAGCGGGCGGATGTCCAGCCCCTTGCCCCGTGCGTTGCGGATGTCCACCAGGAACACCGACAGGCCCTCGCTCTTCTTTTTCACCTCGTCCAGCGGCGTGGTGCGGGCCAGCAGCAACAACAGGTCCGAGTGCAGGGCGCGCGAGGTCCAGACTTTCTGGCCGTTGACCACGTAGCTGTCGCCATCGCGCACGGCCCGGGTCTTGAGCCTGGTCGTGTCGCTGCCAGTGGTCGGCTCGGTAACCCCGAAGGCCTGCAGGCGCAGCTCGCCGCTGGCGATCTGCGGCAGGTAGCGCTGCTTTTGCGCTTCGCTGCCGTGACGCAGCACGGTGCCCATGGTGTACATCTGGGCGTGGCAGGCCCCGGCGTTGCAGCCACTGGCATGGATTTCCTCCAGGATCACGGCCGCCGCGCGCAGCGGCATGCCGCTGCCGCCGTAGTTTTCCGGAATCAGCGCCCCCAGGTAGCCAGCTTCGGTCAGGGCCCGCACGAATGCCGTCGGGTACGCCTCTTGCTCTTCGAGCTTGCGCCAGTAGGCGCCAGGGAAATCGGCGCAGACGCGGCGCACGCTTTCGCGGATCTCGGGATAGTCCTGCCCCACCTCGATCTGCAGGGCGGTTGTTTCGTGGTCCATCATGGCCTCTGGTTGGTTCAGACGGTTGCGGCGCGCCCGGCCGAAGACTGGTCGTTGCGCGGCAGGCCGTCGCGCAAGCCCACTTCTCGCAGGAGGATTTTTTGCCGCATGGGATGTCCCTGGTCGATCCGGTGGGTCAGCGACCCTTGAAGTCCGGCTTGCGTTTTTCGTTGAAGGCCTTCACGCCCTCCATCCGGTCTTCGGTGTCGACCAGGTGGTTGTAGGCCTCGACCTCGAAGCGCAGTGCGGTGCGCAGCTCCATCTGGCCGCCGTAGCGCACCGATTTCTTGACCTGGCGCACCGACAGCGGCGCGTTACCGGCGATGACGGCGGCGGTCTCCAGCGCCGCGGCCAGCACCTGGCCAGGCTCGTTCACCTGGTTGGCCAAGCCCCATTGAAGGGCCTGCTGCGCGTCGAACGGGCGACCGGTCATGATGATTTCCCGGGCCCGGCGTTCGCCCACAGCGCGCGGCAGGTTCTGGGTGCCGCCCGCGCCCGGCATGATGCCCAGCGTGACTTCGGTCAGTGCGAAGCGGGCCGCGCTGCTGGCGTAGATGAAGTCGCAGCACAGCGCCATCTCCAGCCCGCCCGCGTAGGCGTGGCCGTTGACGGCGGCGATCATCGGCACCGGCAGGTCGAGCATCGTCCAGTACATGCGCTCGAACAGTTCATGCTGCTTGCGCCACTGCTCGCGGGTCATGCCGTTGCGCTCCTTGAGATCGCCGCCGGCACAGAAGATTTTGTCGCCCGCGCCGGTCAGCACGATGCAGCGCACCTCCCCCGGGTCTTCCGTCAGCCGGTTCCACAGGTCCAGCAGGTCATGCCCCATCCGGGTGTTCAACGCATTGCCGACCTGCGGGCGGTTCAGGGTGATCTGCAGCACATGGGACGCCGCCAGGGCGGTGGCCACGGTCTCGTATTCGGGCAGCTTGGTCATGCGGCGCTCCCAGGATGCAGCAAGGCATTGTGTTCGCCCAGCTTGGGCGGCGCCGACCGGGGCTGGGGGCGCTGTCCGTCGAAACTCATCGGCAGTCCGATGAAACGCATGCCGGTGCCGGGCACGTCCTGCACCAGCCCCAGAGCCTCGGTCTGGGGATGGGCCAGCATCTGCGCGAGGTCGTTCACCGGCGAGCAGGGCACGCCTGCCGCTTCGAGCTGCTCTATCCAGTGGGCCGTGGTCTGCTGCGCCATCACGGCGTCGATCATCCGGTACAGGTCGTCCTGGTTCGCCACCCGGCTCGGATTGTCGGCAAAGCGCGGCTCATGGCGCCACTCGGGTCGGCCGAGCACGCCGGCCAAGGCGCGGAACAAGGCGTCGCTGCCTGCGGCCACGACCATTTCGCCATCCAGCGTGGCATAGGCCTTGTAAGGAGCGATGCCGGGGGTGCCCGAGCCTTGCTTGCCGGCCAGCTTGCCGGACGCCAGGAATTGCGATGCCAGCAGCGAGACCCAGCAACTGGCGGTCTCGAACAGCGAAACGTCGACCACCTGGCCGCGGCCCGTGGCATGGCGTTCGTGCAGCGCGGCCAAGGCGCCGATCACGGCCCACATACCGGTCCCCATGTCGACGATGGAGGCGCCGACGCGCACCGGCGGGCGCCCGGGCTCGCCGGTCGTGCTCATGATGCCGCCGAAGGCCTGCATCAGCGGGTCGTAGCCGGGTCGATCCTTGAGCGGCCCCTCGCGCCCGAAAGCCCCGAGGTTGCAGTAGATCAGGGAAGGCTTCAGCCGCGACAGGCCCGCACCGTCCAGGCCGAGCTTCTCGACGTGGCCCGGCCGCAGGTTCTGGATCACGATGTCCGCGCGTTCGCTGATGAACTGCCGCAGCGCGGCCAGTTGCTGCGGATCGCGCAGATCGCACACCACCGACTGCTTGTTGCGGTTGAGCGCCTGAAAAAAGGCGCCGGCGCCCTCCCAGAACGGCGGGCCCCACTGGCGGGCATCGTCGCCGTCGGCCTTTTCGATCTTCACCACCTCGGCCCCCAGCTCGCCGAAGATCTGGCCGGCAAAGGGCGCGGCGACACTGTGGCCGAGCTCGACCACGACCAGCCCGGCGAAGGGCCCGGCAGGGGTACGACCAGGGGCTGGTGTTTCAGGCATCTGGGCCGAAGAGTCGGTGCTGGACATGACTGCAATGCTCCCACGAATCGGGCTGTCTTCAATGTACGTACAAATCGTAGTTTACAGCCGATCATTTTGTCCGTACAAAGAGGTCCATGGAAAAAGCGCTGGTCCGTTCCACCCCGACTCCTGCCCGCCGGCCGGGCCGTAGCGCGGCGGCCGTGCCCCGCTACGTCTGGCTGCACCAGAGCCTGCTCAACGACATCAGCAACGGCAAATATCCGGTAGGCAGCCTGTTGCCCACCGAGGATCAGCTCGGCAAGACCTATGGCGTGAGCCGGCATACTGTGCGAGAGGCCACCCGCAAGCTGGTCGACAGCGGCCTGATCTCCCGCCACCCCAGCATCGGCACTGTGGTTCGCGCCGCCAGCGTGCCCAGGCCCTACGTGGCGGCGCTGGGCTCGCTCAAGGAGTTGATGGACTACACCAGCACCACCCGGCTGGAGGTGCTGGGCCAGGCCATGGTCACGGCCGACGAGGCGATGGCGCGCGACCTTCGCTGCGAGCGGGGATCGCAATGGCTGGAGCTGCAGACCCGGCGCCACCTGGCCGGCCAGGTGGCGCCGATCTCATTCACCCGGGTCTACCTGCGACCCGAGTTTGCGCAGCTGGCTGCACACTTGAAAGGCGACCACCCAAGCATTTACGAATTGCTGCAGACTCTGTATGGACAGGATGTGGACTCGGTGGTGCAGCAGATCGAGGCGACCTTGATGCCCGCCCCGGCCGCGCTTTTGCTGCAGCTGAGTCCGGGCAGCCCGGCGCTGCGGATGCTCCGCTGCTATTTCGACCGCGGCGCACGCCTGCTCACGGCGTCGGCCAACCTCTACGTCGCCGACCGCTTCCAGCTGGTCACCTCGTGGAGTCAGCGCGAGGCGCGCCCGGACCCGCGCCGTTGAAGCAACCCTCTCTCTACTTCGCTTTCCAGGAGACACACCATGAAAAAAATTCTGGCATCGCTGGTCTTGTGCCTGCTCGCCGGCTGGGCCGGTGCCCAGGGCGCCTGGCCCAGCCGGCCGGTACGAATCGTCGTGCCTTTCCCCGCAGGCCAGACCACCGACGTGATCGCGCGCCTGCTGGCGCAGCAGTTCACCGAATCGGTGGGGCAGAGCTTTTTCGTCGACAACCGGGCCGGGGCGGCTGCCATCATCGGCACCGAGCAGGTCAAGAATGCGCCGGCCGACGGCTACACGTTGCTGATGGCGTCGAGCGGGCCGCTGGCGATCAACCCGTCGCTGTACTCGAAGCTGCCCTACGACACGCTGCGGGATTTCCAGCCCATCGGGATGCTCGCCGCCGTCCCGCAGTTTCTGGTGGTGAACCGCGACTTTCCGCCCAACAACCTCAAAGAGCTGATCGCCTACGTCAGGCAGAACCCCGGCAAGACCAACTACGGCTCGGGCGGCAGCGGCCTGACCAACCACCTGACGATGGAACTCCTGAAATCCAGCGCCGGCCTGCAGATCACCCACGTGCCCTACAAGGGCGCGGCGGCGGCGATCACCGGCCTGATCGGCGGTGAGATCGACATGATGTTCGAATCGGGCCCGGCCGTGATCCCGCACGTGAAAAGCGGCAAGCTCAAGGTGATCGCCGTGGGCACCAAGGCCCGCTCGGTGGTGCTGCCTGAAGTGCCGACCGTCGCCGAAGCCGGCGTGCCGGGCTTCGCGGCCGTGGCCTGGGCCGCGTTCCTGGCGCCTGCCGGCACGCCCCGGTCAATCGTCCAGAAAATGAATGGCGAGCTCAATGCCGTGCTGGCGAGGCCGGCAATCAGGGAAAAGCTGATCAGCCTGGGGGCCGAACCGGTCGAAGCCAGCCCGGAGCAGACCAGCGCCTTCCTGAAAAGCGAAATCGAAATCTGGGGCGGCGCGGTGAAGGCCTCAGGGGCCCGCGCCGACTGAACTCGCACGGCAAGGCCGTCAACTCTTGTTCTGCTTGCTGCCGGCAACCCCGGCCCGCTGCGCCCGCGGATGGGCCGCGTCATAGGCCTTGGCCAGGTGTTGGAAATCGAGCCGCGTATAGACCTGCGTGGTGGTGATGTTGGCGTGGCCCAGCAGCTCCTGCACGGCCCGCAAATCGCCGCTGGACTGCAGCAGGTGACTGGCAAACGAATGGCGCAGCATGTGCGGATGCACCGGCGTCGCCAGCCCGGCGCGCAGGCTACGCTGCTTGAGCCGCTGCCACACTGACTGCGCGCTGAGACGGGTGCCGTGGCGACCGGTGAACAAAGCCGGCTGTCCGGCGCTGCGCGGAGGGACATTGCGCATCGCCAGCCACGCCTGCAGCGCTTGCAGCGCCTTGCCACCGACAGGCACGCTGCGCCGCTTGCTGCCCTTGCCCAGAACGTGTGCCTCGCCGGCCTGCATGTCGACCCAGCCACGGGCGCTGGTGCTGGCCGCCGCGTCCAGGCCGACCAATTCGCCCACCCGCAAGCCGCAGCCATACAGCAGTTCCACGATGGCGGCATCGCGCGCTTCCAGCCAGGGATCGGCAGCCTGGTCGTGCCATTGCGCAAGCTGCACCGATTCATCGACGGCAAGCGCCTTCGGCAGTGGCTTGGGCGCTTTCGGGGCCCGCACGTCCTGCACCGGGTTGCTCTGCACCCGGCCCTCGCGGCCGAGCCACGTAAACAGGCCGCGCCAGCCCGACAGGATCAGTGCGATGCCGCGGCCACTGCGGCCGCGGCTGTGCATCTGCGCCACCCAGCGGCGGACGTGCGCGTTCTGCACTTGGGTGAGCCCGACTCCAGCGGCTGCCGCGAAGTCGGCCAGCTTTTGCAGGTCGAGCGAATACAACTCGACGGTTCGCTGCGCCAGCCGTTTTTCGACGCGCACATGTTCGAGGTACTTCTCGACCAGGCCCGGGTCGTCGGCGGCGCTCATGGGCTCAGTCGTGGCGCAGCCGCGAGAGCGCGGCGCTGGCGAGCTCGGCGATGCGCTCGAGGAAATCGGTCCCCATGCCGCTTTGGAACCGCTGCGGATCGGGCGAGGACAAAACCAGCATGCCGAAAGCCGGCTTGGCGGTGTTCACGGCGCCATCGCGCAGCGGGATCAAGGCCAGCGACAGCGCGGTGGCGCTGTCCGCCAGCCAGTTGACGGCTTCAAAGCCCGAGTTCACGCCGCAGTACGGCTGGGTCAGTGACGAAGCGAAGCTTTTGGCGTCGTCGCTGACACCCTCGGCAAAGGCCTCGCTGCCGTAGCGGCTGTCGACGTCCCAGACCTTGATCGCGACCTGGGGCACCATGAACTGGTTTTCGATCTCGGCTGCGATGCTGGCCGGCAGTGCCCGTCCCGACCGCACCTGCAGCAGGTTGCGGGCCCAGCGCTGCAGGCGGTCGGCAATGATCACGTTCTCGTTGCCGTGGCGCACCATATCCATCAGGCGATGCTCCAGCGCCTTGATTTTCTCGCGCAGCATCTCCGCCTGCCGCTCCTGCAGGCTCACGGCGCGGTGGCTGTGCGGGCTGGTGAAGTGGACTGCAGCCAGCAACTCGGAATGGCGGCCGAAGAAATCGGGCGTGTTGGCCAGGTAGTTGGCGATGTCGTCTTCGGTGATCGGGTTCATGGCGTCGGTCGGTTTCATGTGTTCTTTTCGTCCATCAGGTTGATCTCGCCTTCGTACACGGTCACGGCAGGGCCCGTCATCAGCACCGGCGCCCAACGCCCTGCCTCGTCGCCAGCCCATTCGACGGTCAGCACGCCGCCGCGGGTTTCCACATCGACCCGCCGGTCCAGCAGGCCCAGCCGGATGCCGGCCACGACCGCCGCACAGGCGCCGGTGCCACAGGCCAGCGTCTCGCCGGTTCCGCGTTCCCACACCCGCAAGCGCACCCGGGATCGGTCCACCACCTGCAGGAAACCGGCATTGACGCGCCGCGGAAAGCGGGGATGGCGCTCGATCCATGGTCCCTGCCCGGCGACCGGCGCAGCCCCGGTATCGCTGACCAGCTGCACCGCATGCGGATTGCCCATCGACAGCACCGCTACAGAAAGGATAGCTGAATGCGCGGACGAATCAAGCGCTAGCGGCCAGGTTTCCCAGCCGCCCTGGCTGCGCGGCGACAAGCCGGCGGAATCGAAGGGCACCCGCGCGAGGTCGAACAGCGGAGGGCCCATGTCCACCGTCACGCGGCCGTCGGGGTTCAGGCGCGGCTCGATCACTCCCGACAGCGTCCTGACCTTCACGCTGTCTTTGGCGGTCAGGCCCTTGTCGCGCACATAGCGCACGAAGCAGCGGGCGCCATTGCCGCACTGCTCCACCTCGCCGCCGTCTGCGTTGTGGATCGCATACTCGAAATCGATGCCGGGTGCCGGCGAAGGCCGTACCGACAGAATCTGGTCGGCGCCGACCCCGAAGTGGCGGTCCGCCAGCTGCCGGTACTGGCCGGCGGAGAGATTGAGCAGCCCGCGCGTTTCGTCCAGCACCACGAAGTCGTTGCCCGCACCCTGCATCTTGGTGAAGCGGACCTTCATGCGGCCAGGCGTGCGGCGCCGATCGGACAATTCAAGCTGGCCTCCTGCAAACAACGAATGGCCTCATTGTCGCCTCGTCCGGGCTGATCGCGACCCGGTGCGTCGATGCCGGGGCTTGCGGGCGCTGCCGGCTCAGTCGGCCTTGATGTTGTTGTCGCGGACGACCTTCGACCAGGTGTCGATCTGCTTGTCGATGAAGATCCGCGCGACCTCGGGGGAGCCGCCGATCACGGTGATGCCCTGGCCCGCGAGATGCGCTGCGACCGCGGGCGATTTGAGTGCCTTGTTCAATTCCTCGTTCATGCGCCGCACGATCTCCGGCGGGGTTTTTGCCGGCGCCAGCACGGCCCACCAGGCCGGCGCATCGAATCCCGGATAGCCGCTTTCGGCCACGGTCGGCACGTCCGGCAGTTCGGGCGAGCGCTTGCTGGTGGTCACCGCCAGCGGCCGCAGCCGCTTGTTGTCGATGTGCGGCTTGGTCACGAACACCGAGCCGATGGTCAGCGGGATGTGGCCGGCGACGGCATCGTTCATCAGCGGTCCCCCGCCTTTGTACGGAACGTGCTGCCAGTCGAGGCCGCTGCTGCGCCCCAACAAGGCCATGGCGAGGTGGCCCAGGCTGCCGGACCCGATGGAGCCATAGTTGACCGGCTTCTTCGCCTTGGCGGCGGCAATGACGTCGGCGAAGGTCTTGTATTCCGATCCGACGTTGGTGGCCAGCACCATGGCCGACGTCCCGACCAGCACCAGCGGCACCAGGTCCTTCCTGGTGTCGTAAGGCAACCCCGGGATCAGGCTGGGATTGACGCCGTGGGTGTCGAACACCACCGCGAAGGTATAGCCGTCCGGCGGCGCCGCCGCCACGAAAGCGGTGCCGATGGAGCCGGAGGCGCCGCCCTTGTTGTCGACGATGACGCTCTGGCCGAGCTGCAGCGACAACGGCTGCGCCAGGATGCGCGCCACCTGGTCCACCGAGCCACCCGGCGGGAAGACAGCGATGAGTTTGATCGGCTGGCGCGACGGCCAGGCCTGGGCGCTGGCCCCGAGAGGAAGGGCCGACAAGGCCAGAACACCCAGGGCAAGCTTTGCCCAACGACTGAATTTCATGCCGGTCCCCGCAAAAACCGCCAGTATGAAAGCAGTCGGCCGGCAGCGGTGAGGAGGCTTACACCGACGGGTTTTCCCCAAGCGGCGCGGGCGATTTTCCGCCTGCCGATAATGCGGCATGGTTCGTCCTTCCCAACTGCTCCACTCCCAGCGGGAACCCGCTGTCGCGCGACCCGCTGCCACCGTCCTGCTACTGCGCGACCCCGGCGCCGGCGGCCCAGGCGGCGGAATCGAGGTGCTGATGACGCGCCGCTCGGCCAGCGCCAGTTTCGCGCCCGGCGCCTACGTCTTTCCCGGCGGGGGCATCGATGCAGCCGACGCCACCGCCCACCCCATTGCCGCGCGCCGGGCGTCGCAAGGCGATCTGCACCTGACGCAGGCCATCGCCGCGATCCGGGAAAGCTTCGAGGAACTCGGCGTGCTGCTGGCCCGCCATGCAGACGGACGGCCCGCGGACGATGCCGACATCGCGGCCCTCAAGCGCGACGCGCCGTTTGCCGCACAGTGCCAGGCACGCGGTCTGACGCTGGCCGCCGACGAGGTCTACCTGCTGGCGCACTGGATCACCGACCGCGACCTGCCACGCCGCTTCGACGTGCCCTTCCTCGTCGCCCGCATGCCGCCCGGCCAGGCGCCAGTCGCGGACGGCTCGGAGCAGTTCGAGCCGGTCTGGGTGCAGCCTGCCGACGCGCTGGCCCGCCATCAGGCCGGCACCTTCTTTATGATCTTTCCGACCATCCGCACGCTGGAACGGCTGGAGAAATTCCGCTCGGTGGACGAGGTGCTGCAGGCGTGCGCCGCTGAAAAGCCGGTGTGGACCAGCTGCCCGCGTGCCGGCTTGCTGCGGGGCGCCGAAACCCGCTTCATGGAGCATGAGAGCGCGTACGGCGAACTGGCGCTGGTCAGTCCCGATGGCCAGATGGTGCACCACCTCGACTGGCGCACCGACGAACCGGTGCGGCTGCTGCGCAACGTGACCCGCCTGACAGCGCCAAACCCCGGCGTGATGACGGGGCCCGGGACCAACAGCTACCTGGTCGGCGACCCCGACAGCGGCTACATCGCGATCGATCCGGGACCCAACGAGCCCGAACATCTGCAACGGTTTTGGCGCGCGGCGGGTGGCGACATCCGCATGATCGTCTGCACCCATTCCCATCCGGACCACTCGCCCGGCGCGCGGCCGTTGCAGGCCATGTGCAAGGTGCAGCCGCCAATCCTGGGACTGTCTTCCGCGGCCACCGCCCGGCCGGCCAGCGAGTTCAGGCCGGACCGGGAATTGAACAACGCGGAGCAACTGTCCGTCACCGGCGCCGGCATGCAGCACAGCCTGGAGGTGCTTCTCACGCCCGGGCACGCCGCCAACCACCTGTGCCTGGTGCTGCTGGAAGACGGCCTGCTGTTTTCCGGCGACCACGTCCTGAACGGCAGCACCACCGTGATCGATCCGCCGGACGGCAACATGACCGACTACCTGGACTCGCTCGACGCGCTGAACGCCGCCTGCGACCGGCACGCAATCGAATTCATCCTGCCGGCGCACGGCTATGTGCTGGGCTCGGCGAAGGACGCGATCGCGCGGCTCAAGGCGCACCGGCTGCAGCGCGAGGCAAAGGTCATGGCGGCGATGCGCCAGCGTCCGGACGGCAGCATGGACGACTGGGTCGCACTGGCCTACGACGACGTCCCGCAGCGCATGTGGCCAGTCGCGCAGCGCTCGCTGCTGGCGCACGTCCAGCGGCTCGAAGCCTTGCAGGGCGGCCGGTGACCGAGCCGGTCCGCCTCGCAAAACGGGTCGCCGAAATCAAGGGCTGCTCGCGGCGCGAGGCCGAGCAATACATCGAGGGCGGCTGGGTCCGGGTCGCCGGAACAGTGGTCGAAGAACCGCAGTTCCGGGTGCAGGAGCAGGCCGTCGAGATCGATTCGTCCGCCAATCTGATGGCGCTGCTGCCGATCACCATCCTGCTGCATAAGCTGGCTGGAGCCCAGCCCGTCGCGACGGCGAACCAGCGTGCAAGCGACGACCCGTCCGGGATCCGCGCGCTCAGAAAGCATTTCAACCATCTGGTGGCGCCCGCACCCCTGCCGCCCGAGGCCAGCGGGCTGGTGGTGCTGAGCCAGGACGGCCGCATCCTGCGCAAGCTGACCGAAGATGCCGGGATCATCGAGCAGGAGCTGATCGCACAGGTGCAAGGGGAGGTGACGCCGCAGCAGGTGCAACGCCTGTGCCACGGACTCACGTTCCGCGGCGAGCCGCTGCCGCCGATCAAGGTCAGCGTCAACAGCGCCAGCGACGCCGAAAGCCGGCTGCGCTTCGCGATCAAGGCCATCCGGCCGGAGCAGGTGCCCGGCATGTGCGACGCCGTCGGGCTGAAGCTGCTGGCGCTCAAGCGCATCCGGATCGGCAGGGTGCCGCTGGGGCAGTTGCCGCCGGGGCAGTGGCGCTATTTGATGGCGCACGAGAAATTCTAGCGGCCGTCAGCCCCGCCAGAAAAAGTGTGAAGTCCGCCGGTAAGCCGGATTCTGTGGCGCCGGGGTTGCCCCCAACGTGACCGCCATTACTCTGGGCCGTCTGTCGCCAGACGGCTCGGTGCTACCTACCCGCACACTCTCCGGGACCAGATCAACGTGTGCCTACTTGGTATTGCTGCGCGTAGAGATTGCCCGTTTCACCCGTCGTGCCTGGCCTTCTTTCGAAGGTTTGGCACCACGACTCGTCTCTGTTGCTCTGATCCTCACCTCGCGGTGGAGAGGTGTTACCTCCTACGCTGCCCTGTGCAGTCCGGACGTTCCTCCAGTGCCTGGTTTCCCAGATTGCACCAGCGGCGGTCTGGCGGGCTTCACATCCGCATTATCGCAGGGGCACAATGGCCGCTTCGACG
>JANXVP010000373.1 GCA_025351615.1 Ramlibacter sp.
GACGCCGGACAAGGATCGCATCTGGATACGGTCCTTGGCATAGGCCAGCGCGTTCTGGAAAGCCACTTCGGTCAGGCCCAGCGACTGGTTGCCGACGCCCAGCCGGGCGGCGTTCATCATGACGAACATTGCGGCCAGTCCCTTGTTGGGCTGCCCCACGAGCGAGCCGACGGCGCCGTCCAGCACGATCTGCGCGGTGGCATTGCCGTGGATGCCCATCTTGTGCTCCAGGCCGCCGCAGTAGATGCCGTTGCGCGAGCCGGGCGTGCCGTCCTGGCCGACGTTGAATTTGGGGACGACGAACAGGCTGATGCCCTTGCTGCCCTGGGGCGCGTCGGGCAACCGGGCTAGCACCAGGTGCACGATATTTTCCGTCAGGTCGTGTTCGCCGGCGCTGATGAAGATCTTGTTGCCGGTCAGCTTGTAGGTGCTGTCGGCCTGCGGCTCTGCCTTGGTGCGCAGCAGGCCCAGGTCGGTGCCGCAGTGGGCCTCGGTCAGGCACATGGTGCCGGTCCATTCGCCGCTCACCAGCCTGGGCAGATACAGCTTCTTCTGGTCGTCGGTGCCGTGCGTATGCAGGGCTTCATAGGCGCCGTGCGACAGGCCGGGATACATGGTCCAGGCCTGGTTGGCCGAGTTCAGCATTTCGTAGACGCACTGGTTGACCGCGAATGGCAGGCCCTGGCCGCCATACGCCGGGTCGCAGGACAGCGCTGCCCAGCCGCCTTCGACGTACTTGGCATATGCAGCCTTGAAGCCCTTGGGCGTCGTCACCTCGTGGGTTTCGCGGTTCAGCGTGCAGCCCTCTTTGTCGCCGCCGATATTCAGCGGGAAGGTGACTTCGCTGGCGAACTTGCCGCCCTCTTCCAGGATGGCGTTAATGGTCTCGACGTCGACGTCGACATGCTTTGGCATGGCCTTGTATTCATCGGTAAGCTTGAGCACTTCGTGCATCACGAACTGCATGTCGCGCAGGGGCGGGTTGTAGATAGGCATGAGGGATTACTCCTTGGATGGTGTCTTGTTGGATCGGCCGGCACGGGGGCGCTCGGCCGTATCGTTTCCGTACTGCTTCAGGATGTGGTCGAAGCCGGCGTTGGCGCGGGCGATCGAGCCGGGGTGCTTCAGGAACCGCGCCTCGTAATGCAGGGCCAGGATCAAGCCGTGGATTTCGAACAGCATCTGGTCGTCGTTCACGTCGGCGCGAAGATGGCCCATCTGTCGGGCCACCTGGATCGCGCGCCGCAAGGCGGAGTGCCAGGTCATGACCGAACTGACCAGCGCGTCGCGCACCGGGCCAGCGCGGTCGTCGAACTCCACCGCGCCGCTGATGAACAGGCAACCCGAATCGATTTCCACGGAAGTGCGCTGCATCCAGTTGGCGAACATCGCGCGCAACCGGGGTAGCCCGCGGGGCTGGTTCAGCGCTGGATAAAACACTTCGTGTTCGAACCGGTTGTGGTACTCGCGGATGACGGAGATCTGCAGTTCCTCGCGTGAGCCGAAATGGGCGAACACGCCGGACTTGCTCATCTGAGTTGCGTCGGCCAGCGCGCCGATCGACAGGCCTTCGAGCCCGACCTGGGTCGCCACGCTCAGCGCGGCGTCGACGATGGCTGCCTTGGTCTGCTGGCCCTTCTGCAGGGCGCGGCCGTCGCGGTCGCTGCCTCGGGAGGGCTTCAGGGGGAGTTCAGACACGGACATGGAACACGCGGAAATAAAAGAACGATCGTGCTATTTTGCCGGAATTCCTCGCCGCCGGGAAAAGAAACGTCTCGGCGTGTCCTCATGAACCGCCGGGCCGCCCCTGCGGATCGGCAACAGCGCTGCGACGTTGCGCTGGTCAGTCTTTTCGTCGAACGATCAATTCGGATAAATGTGCAGGATCGAAAGGCTTGGTGAGGTGCATGTCGAAGCCGGCAGCCAGCGCTTTCTGGCGGTCGTCGTCCTGCCCCCAGCCGGTCGCGGCGATCATCAACGGCCGCGCACCCCAGGGCTGTGCGCGCACCCGGCGAGCGACCTCATACCCGTTCAAACCGGGCATTCCGATATCGAGCACGAGCACGTCGGGCTGCAGGCGTAGCGCGAGCGCTGCCGCCTGGAGGCCGTCGTTCGACGTGTGCACGACGTGTCCTGCCATTCGCAGCAGTTCCGCCATGACGTCGGCCGAATCGCGGTTGTCGTCTGCCAGTAGCACGAGCCGGCTAGGCACCGCGGCCTGGCTGGCATCGCCCACCAGCTCCTCCCAACGGGAATTCGCCGCCGTGGTCGCAGACGGAAGCCGCACTACGAACCGGCTGCCGCGACCGGCGCCTTCGCTGGCCGCGGTGATCATCCCGCCGTGCAGTTCCACAAGGCCCTTGGCCAAGGCCAGCCCGATGCCCAGTCCGCCCTCCGACCGGTCGATCGCGGAGTGCTCTTGGGCGAACATGGCGAACACGGTGGCGATCGCACCCGGCTCCAGGCCGATGCCGCTGTCGGTCACGGCGAACTCCAACCAGTCG
Organism: Ramlibacter sp.; assembly: GCA_025351615.1. Classification (GTDB taxonomy): domain Bacteria; phylum Pseudomonadota; class Gammaproteobacteria; order Burkholderiales; family Burkholderiaceae_C; genus Ramlibacter. The sequence continues at coordinate 2,505 of JANXVP010000373.1, forward strand.
CCCTGCGCGCGGACATCCAGCGCGATGCGGCCGCCCGGGTCGGTGTACTTCGACGCGTTGTTCAGTAGGTTGGACAGCACCTGCGCCACGCGGACCGGATCGGCCATCAGCTGCGCCGCAGGGTTGTCGATGGTGGAGGTCAACGTATGGCGCTTGGCGTCGGCCAGCGGCCGAGCCGCTTCCAGGGCCGCTTCCATCATTGACACCGCCGTGACGGTCTCATTCTTCAGCACCAGTTTGCGCTGCGTGATCCGGGCCACGTCGATCAGGTCTTCCAGCAGCCGTGCCATGTGCCCTACCTACCTGCCGGCCGATCACCTCGGTGGCCCGGACCCGCGCGGCCTCACCGACCCCGGGCGAGGAAAGCAGATGCACCGCGGTGCGGATCGGCGCCAGAGGGTTGCGCAGTTCGTGGGCCAGCGTGGCCAGGAATTCGTCCTTTTGCCGGTCGGCATCCCGCAGCGTCTGGGCAACGATCTTGGATTCTTCGATATCGGTGGCGGTCCCGAACCAGCGAAGTACCCGCCCCTGCGCATCGATCTGCGGCACGGCGTTGGCATGGAACCAGCGCCAGCTGCCGTTCGCACTGCGCAGCCGGTACTCGATCTGCCAGGCGCGGTCGCCGTCGCGGGCCGCTTCCCAGACACGGCGGGCTGCCGGCAGGTCTTCCGGGTGCACGGCCGCGGTCCAGCCGCGCCCCAGCGCGCTTTCCGCGCTGAGGCCCGTGTAGGCCTGCCATTGAGAATTAAACCGTTCGAGCTGACCATCGGCTCCAGCTTCCCACGCAATCGCCGGGATGCTGTTGGAAAAAGCCAGCAATGCTTCCTGCGCGCGATGCTGCTCGCTGACGTCGTGCCCCTGCACGAAAATCCCCTCGATGTTTCCATTGGCATCACGCAACGGCTGGCACATGAAATCGACGAAAGCCGTGTAAGCCTGGACGTCGGGGCCGTGGTTCACGATGACGGGAACGGAGCGTCCGACGAAGGGCACCCCGGTCGCATAAACGCCGTCGAGAGAGGCGATGAAGCCTTGCTCGACCACTTCAGGAAGCGCCTGGACTACCGATTTTCCAAGCAATTCGATACCGCCCGTGAGCCGCCGATACGCCGCATTGACCTGAGTGAAAACGTGTTCCGGTCCGAGCAGCACCGCTGCGAATCCCGGCGCCTGGTCGAACAACGTTTGCAGCCATTCTTCCCTGCGGAGCAATTGCTGTTCCGACACGACGGTTTTGGTGGTTTCGATGCAGGCGCAAAACACGCCCGCAACGGCGCCGCTGTCGCCCCGGACGGGTGAGTAGGAAAATGTGAACCAGGTGTTCTCGACCCCGGCCGGGCCGCGCTGCGTGCGCAACGGCAGGTTTTCAAAATAGGGCGACTCGCCGCGCAGCGCTTGCAGCATCAGCGGCTCCAGGTCGACCCGAACTTCGGCCCAGTTCTCCAGCACCGGCCGGCCCAGCCCCGCGGGGTGCTTGGTGCCCATGATCGGAACGTAGGCGTCGTTATACAGCTGCGTCAACTGCGGCCCCCAAGCCACGAACATCGGAAAGCCGGAACCCAGCATCAGGTTGACAACCGAACGCAGCGACTGCGGCCATTGCGCCGGAGACCCCAACGGGCACTGCGCCCAGTCGTGCTCCCGCATCAACTTCGCAATGCCGCTGGCACCACCGAGAAACGCAAATTGCGGGTCGACCATGATCGGCGAAGATTAACGGCTGGCTCCGACCGGCGAGCCTCATGCCGGCGGTGTCGTCCTTGCTGCCGTCATCAAGCCTTGAAGCCGACCACGTCCTGGCGTTGCTCGCCCAGGCTTTCGATTCCAAGGGTCATCACGTCGCCCTTTTTCAGGAACAGCGGCGGCTTCATTCCCAGGCCGACACCCGGCGGCGTTCCGGTGGTGATCACGTCACCGGGCAGCAGCGTCATGAAGTGGCTGACGTAGCTCACCAGCTTGGCGCAATCGAAGATCATGGTGCGGGTGTTGCCGGTCTGCATCCGCTTGCCGTTCAGGTCCAGCCACATGCCCAGGCGCTGCACGTTTTCGAGTTCGTCGGGCGTGACCAGCCAGGGGCCGATCGGGCCGAAGGTGTCGCAGCCCTTGCCTTTGTCCCACTGCGAGCCGCGCTCGAGCTGGTATTCGCGCTCGCTCACGTCGTTGATCACGCAGTAGCCCGCCACATAAGCCTGCGCGTCTTTTTTGGGGACGTAACGGGCGCGCTCGCCGATGACGATGCCCAGTTCCACTTCCCAGTCGGTCTTGGTCGAGCCGCGCGGCAGCATGACCGGATCGTTCGGGCCCTGAATGCAACTGGTCGCCTTCATGAAGACGATCGGCTCCTTGGGGATCGGGGCGCCGGCTTCGGCCGCGTGGTCGGCGAAGTTCAGGCCGATCGCGATGAACTTGCCCACGTTCGCCACGGGGCAGCCGAAGCGCGGTTTGCCTCGAACTAGCGGCAACTTCTCCGGGTTCTGCCTGCGCAGCCGCGCCATCATGACGCCGCCCAGTTGCGCCGGCCCGAGGTCCGGCACCACGCCGCTCAAGTCGCGCAGCCTGCCCTCGAGATCGATCAGGCCCGGCTTTTCCTTGCCGGGGTTGCCATAGCGGACGAGCTTCATGTTGTTCCTTGTGTGAAAGCGCTGAATTTAATACGTGGACCGGCCGCCGGAAAGGTCGAACACGGCCCCGGTCGAGAACGAGCAGTCCTCGGTGCACAGCCAGGCGACCATCGCGGCGACTTCTTCCGGCGTTCCGAAG
>JANXVP010000404.1 GCA_025351615.1 Ramlibacter sp.
CCGTCGCTGCCGTCCTTGCCCCACTCGATGTCCATCGCGCGGCCGTAATGCTCCTCGATCACCAGCGCATATCTCGCGAGTTGCTCGACGTCGGCATCGCTCAGGCTGAAGCGGTTGCGCTGCTCCAGCGGCACGTCGACCGTCTTGACCAGTTTGCCGCCTGGATCTTGCGGGCCGGAGAACACCATCTGGATCAGCTTGGAGCCCAGGTTGCGCCGGATCACCGCCCGCTTGCCGGCCCTGAGCATCGGTTTGTGGACATAGAACTCGTCGGGGTTGACCGCCCCCTGCACCACCGTCTCGCCCAGGCCGTAGCTCGAGGTGATGAAGACGACCTGGTCGAAGCCGGATTCGGTGTCGATCGTGAACATCACACCGGCCGCGCCCAGATCGCTGCGGACCATCCGTTGCACGCCGGCCGACAGCGCGACGTCCGCATGGGCAAAGCCCTTGTGGACGCGGTAGCTGATCGCGCGGTCGTTGTACAGCGAGGCGAACACCTCCCGCATCCTGTGCAGCACATCGGCGATGCCCGCGACATTCAGGAAGGTCTCCTGCTGGCCGGCGAACGACGCGTCGGGCAGATCCTCGGCCGTGGCCGACGACCGCACCGCGAAACTCGATGTCGGGCTGCCTTCGCTCAAGGCGGAGAAGGCCACCCGGATCGCCTGCTCCAGGTCGGCCGGGAAAGGCTGGACTTCGATCCAGCCGCGGATCTCCGCACCAGCGGTCGCCAGCGCGCGGACGTCTTCGGTATCGAGCGTCGCCAGCCGCTGCCGGATCCTGTCGGCCAGGCCGGCGTGGGCCAGGAACTGGCGGAACGCGTGGGCGGTGGTGGCAAAGCCGGTGGGAACGCGCACCCCTGCTGGCAGCTGGGAGATCATCTCGCCGAGGCTGGCGTTCTTGCCGCCGACCGCCTCGACATCGGTCATTCTCAGGTTTTCAAACGCTACGACCAGGGCGGCCGGGTCAAAGAGTGCAGACATGGGAAAGCTCCGGAAGTTGAAACCTGGCACGCGCCCGGGGGACGCGCTTTCGCATGGCACGGTGTCCGGCTTTGTTTTTGTTGCAGGGGGCCGAAACGGTGCATGGCTTGAATCGATAATTGACGCCATTGTAGGCGGGGCGGCGTTGTTGCGGCCTCGCGCAGCGCTGCACCAGGACCGGCCCGCCCATGCACTCACGCACCGTTTTTTTCGTTTCCGACGGCACCGGCATCACCGCCGAAACTTTCGGCAACGCCATCCTGGCCCAGTTCGAATTCAAGCCGCACCACGTGCGCCTGCCGTTCATCGACAGCGTCGACAAGGCGCACCAGGTCGTGCGCCAGATCAACCACACGGCCGAGCTGGAGGGTCGCAAGCCGGTCGTCTTCACCACCCTCGTCAACGTCGACATCCTGCAGGTGATCGAGCAGGGCTGCAAGGGCATGCTGCTGGACATGTTCGGCACCTTCGTGCGGCCGCTGGAGATCGAGCTGGGCATGAAGTCGAACCACCGGATCGGCCGCTTCTCCGACGTCAGCAAGAGCCAGGAATACCACGACCGGATCGAGGCGATCAATTTCAGCCTGGCCCACGACGACGGCCAGTCCAACCGCGACCTGGAGTCGGCCGACGTGGTCCTGGTCGGCGTCAGCCGCAGCGGCAAGACGCCGACCTCGCTCTACCTGGCAATGCAGTACGGCCTCAAGGCCGCCAACTACCCGCTGATCCCCGAGGACTTCGAGCGCAAGCAGCTGCCGCCTGCCCTGATGCCGCACCGCAAGAAAATCTTCGGCCTGACGATCGCGCCGGAGCGGCTGGCCGAGATCCGCAACGAGCGGCGGCCGAACTCGACCTATGCCGCGCTGGCGAATTGCCGCAACGAAGTGGCCGAGGCCGAGGCGATGATGCGGCGCTCTGGCATCCGCTGGCTGTCGACCACGACCAAGTCGATCGAGGAAATCGCCACCACCATCCTGCAGGAGATCCGGCCGGAGCGGCTGGAGTACTGAACCGCGCGCCGCCTGCGCCGCCCGCGCCGCCCGCGCCGCCCGCGCCGCGGCCGACTACCTGACGATCAGTTCCGGCGGGCGACGCTGCCCGGTGAGGTCCTGCAGCGGACCGGTCCCGCTGAAACGATCCAGCGCGAGATAGATCGCCGGCGTGATGTAGAGCGTGATGACCTGCGAAAAGATGAGACCGCCGGCCACTGCCAGGCCCAGCGGCTGCCGCAGTTCCGCCCCTGTGCCCAGGCCCAGGGCCATCGGCAGTGCGCCCATCAGGGCCGCCATGGTCGTCATCAGGATCGGCCGGAAGCGCAGCCGGCAAGCTTCCCGGATCGCGTCCACCGGCACCATGCCGCGGGTGCGCTGGGCATCCAGGGCGAAGTCGATCATCATGATGGCGTTCTTCTTGACGATGCCGATCAGCATCAGGATGCCGATGGTCGCGATCAGCGTCAGTTCGACGTCAAAGAGCCACAGCGTGAGCAGCGCCCCCACGGCCGCCGACGGCAGTCCAGCCAGGATAGTGATCGGGTGAATGTAGCTTTCATAAAGCACGCCCAGCAGCACGTAGATCACCAGCACCGCCATGACGATCAGGATCGCCTGGCTGGACTGCGAATCCTTGAACACGGCGGCATCGCCGCCGTAGCTGGTGATGATCGAGGCCGGCATTTTCAGGTCGCGCGAAAACCGGTCGATGCTGGCGGTGGCGTTGCCCAGCGGGGTGTCGGCGGCAAGATTGAAGGCGATGGTGATGGCCTGCAGCTGTCCCTGATGGTTCACCGCTGTAGGGCCCACGGTGCGGCTTACGGTCGCGAACGCCGCAAGCGGCACCAGCGTGCCGGTCTTGCTGCGCAGGTTGATCTTGCCCAGTCCCTCCTCAAAGCGGCGGTCCGCCTCCATGGCTTCCAGGATCACCAGGTAGCTGTTCGCCGTGCTGTAGATGGTCGACACCTGGCGCTCGCCGAACGCGTCGTACAAGGCGTTGCGGACATCGCCGATCTGGACGCCCAGCAGGTTGGCCTTGTCGCGGTCGATCCGCAGCGACGCCTGCAGCCCCTTGTTCTGTGAATCGCTGGTGACATCGCGGAACGCCGGATCTGCCCGCATCTTGTCCATCAGGCGGTTCGACCAGTCGCTCAGCGCGTCGGCGCTGACGCTTTGCAGCGTGTACTGGTAGCGGCTCTTGCTCTGCCTGCCGCCGAGCTGCAGGTTCTGGGTCGGCCGCATGTAGACCGCGATTCCTGGAACAGTCCTGGCGCCGCGCCGCAGGGAGTCCATCACCGCCGTCATCTTGGCCCGGTCGCCACGTGGCTTGAGCGCGACAAATATCCGGCCGGTATTCAGCGTCCCGTTGCCGCCGGCGCCGATGAACGAGGTCACGTCGGCCACGTTAGGGTCGGCGCGCAAGGCGGCGGCGACCCGGTCCTGCAGCGCGAGCATGGTCGGGAAGGAAACGTCTTCGGCCGCCTCGGTGGTGACCTGGATCTGGCCGATGTCTTCTTCCGGAAAGAATCCCTTGGGGATGACGACGGCCAGCACCGCCGTGAAAACGAAGGTCGACAGGGCAACCACCAGCATCAATCGGCGATGCCCCAGCGTCCAGTCCAGCGTGCGCATGTAGAACCCGTGGACGCTGCGAAACAGCGCCTCGAAAGCCCGGCCCACAGCGCCGCCCGGCACGGCATGCTGGTGGCCGGGCGCTGCGTCCTCGCTCTGCAGGAAGCGGCTGGCCATCATCGGCACCAGGGTCAGGGACACCGCGGCCGAGACCAGCACGGCGAGCGCCACCACCACCGCGAACTCGTGGAACAGCAGGCCGATGACACCGGGCATGAAGAAAATCGGGATGAACACCGCCACCAGCGACAGGGAGATCGACACGATGGTGAACCCCATTTCCCGGGCGCCGACGAGCGACGCCTGCATCGGCGCCAGTCCCTCTTCGATGTGGCGCACGATGTTTTCGAGCACCACGATGGCGTCGTCGACCACCAGCCCCACCGCCAGCGTGATCCCCAGCAGGGAGACGTTATCCAGGCTGTAGCCGAACGCGTACAGCAGGGCCACGGCGCCGATCAGCGAAATCGGCATGGTGACCGCCGGGATCAGGGTCGCCATGACCCGGTGCAGGAACAGATAGATCACCAGCACCACCAGCAGCACCGTCAATGCCAGCGTCAGGTTGACGTCGTGGATCGCGGCGCGAATCGACACCGCCCTGTCGTTCACCACATCGATGGCGATCGACTGCGGCAGCTGCGCCCTGAACTGCGGCAGCAGGCGCTGGATCGCATCCACCACCTGGACCGTGTTGGCATTGGGCTGGCGCTGCACCGCCAGCAGGATCGAGCGCTCGCCGTTGAAGCTGGCCGAGGTCTTGACGGACTCATAGCTGTCCTCGACCGTCGCCACTTCGCCCAGGCGCACCGGCGCGCCGTTGCGCGAGGCGATGATGATCCCGGCAAACTCGCTGGCCGTCTTCATCTGGGCGTTGGCCTGGATGGTCAGGGTCTGGCGCGGGCCGTCCAGCACGCCGATCGGCGTGTTCGAATTGGCGGCCCTGACGGCGGCAGCTAGCTCCTCCAGCGTGATGTTGCGGGCATTGAGCAGGTCCGAGTTGGCGCGGATGCGCACCGCGAACCGTTTCTGGCCGTTGACGTTGACCTGGGCCACGCCATCGATGGTCGACAGCGTCGGCGCGATCAGGCCTTCGGCGAAGTCGTTGAGTTCCGCCAGGCCCATCGACGGCGAATTCAACGCGATGAACAGCACAGGCGCGTCTGCCGGATTGACCTTGCGGTACGACGGCAGCTGGGTCAGCTCCGCCGGCAACTGGCGCTGGGCGCGCAGCAAGGCCGCCTGGACGTCGACTGCCGCGGCATCGATGTCGCGCGAGGACTCGAATTCCAGCGTGATCTGGCTGTTGCCCAGCGTGTTGGTTGAGCTGATCAGCTTGAGTCCGGAGATGGTGGAGAACTGCTTTTCCAGCGGCAGCGCCACCGATGACGCCATCGTCTCGGGCGCGGCGCCGGGCAGCTGGGCGCTGACGCTGATGACCGGTGTGTTGTAGCTCGGCAGGGCAGCCACCGGAATCTGCAGGTACGCAAAGATGCCCGCCAGCACGATCGCCGCGCTGACCAGCACCGTCATGACCGGACGGCGGATGCACAGCTCGGAGATGTTCATGTGGGATCCCGTTTCGCGGGCTCCGCCTTCCCTGCCCGGTCCGCATTTTCGGCACGAACGTGCGAGCCGGCTTTCAGATTCTGCTTGCCTTCGACGACGACACGCTCACCGGCCTGCACGCCGCGCAACACGGCCATGTCGCCGAACGGATAGTCCACCTCCACCTTGCGGGGCTGCACCACGTCCTCGCTCGACACGACGTAAACGATGCGGCCGTTGGGAGCGGTGATCACGGCCGCTTGCGGAACCAGCGTCGCGTCCTTGAGTGTGCGGACCGTGATCCGCGCCGTCACGTACTGGCCTGGCCACAGCTGCTGTGCGCCGTTGTCGAACTGCGCCTTGGCCTTGACGGTGCCCGCCTGTGGATCGACGGTGTTATCGACGAAGCTGAGCACGCCCTGGAGCGGGGTGCGCGAGCCCGGCACGAGCGCGCTGACCGCCGAGCGGTCCCTGGACGCCGCCAGCAGGTCCTGCAGCCGGCCTTCCGGCACCGGGAAACTGACGGCGATCGGATCGAGCTGGGTCACCGTCACCATCACCGTCGCCGGCTGGGCCAGGCTGCCGGCGAACAACGGGATCGAGCCGATCCGTCCGGAGATCGGAGCCCGGATGCTGTCATAGCTGAGCGCCACCTGCGCCGAACGGATGGCTGCGCTGTCGGATGCCAGCGCAGCGCGTTGCGCTTCCACCTGGCTCAGGGTGTTGTCCGCGGCGCTTTTCGAGATGAAGTTCTGCGCCAGCAACTCCTGGCTTCGCTGGTACTGCCGCTCGAGATCATTCAGCAGCGCCTGGTCGCGCAGCTGCTGCGCCTGCGCCTTGTCGAGATTGGCGCGGTCAGCCCGGTCGTCCAGCGAAAACAGCGCTTCGCCAGCCCGGACGAACTGCCCTTCCCGGACGTGGACCTTCTGCACCATGTTGCTCACCTGCGGCCGCACGTCGACGCTGTTGAGCGAAATCACGCTGCCATTGACCTCGACGATCACCGGCACGTCCTGCCGCAGCGCGGTCGCGATCGTCACCAGCGTTGGTGCGCCACCGGCTAAGGAGGCGCCCCGTGCCGACATCGCCGCTGCCGGGTTGTCGTTGCCGGAAGGTCCGGCGGCCCTGTGCGCGTACCACCAAGCTGCGGCGGAAGCGATCGCGATCAATCCCACAGTCGCCCGGATATGAGTTGCTTTGGATGCCATGAGGAAAGTTATCGCACAGGAAGGGGCGCGGTAGTTACCGCTTGATACCAACCCGGCAATGTATCAGCACGCACGCCCGAACGGCACTGCCCTTTGCCTGAGACCACAGGGGCGCGCAGCAAACGCGCCGGTTTTACATCTGCTTTACACCAAGTGCCAGTTCGACTCCGAGGTTGGCCAGCGCATCGGCGCGTTCGTTACCCGGATCGCCGGTGTGGCCCCGGACCCAGCGCCAGTCGATTGCGTGCCCGCCCGCACCGACCTGCGTATCGAGCGCCGTCCAGAGGTCGACGTTCTTGACCGGCTGTTTGGCCGCCGTGCGCCAGCCCCTGGCCTTCCAGCCGGGGAGCCACTCCGTGATGCCCTTGAGGACGTACTGGCTGTCCAGGTACAAGGTCACGTCGCACGGGCGCTTGAGCGCCTCGAGCGCGCGAATCACCGCCAGTAGCTCCATCCGGTTGTTGGTGGTGGCAAGTTCGCCGCCGAACAGCTCCTTTTCGGTGCCGCCGGCCTGCAGCAGCACGCCCCAGCCTCCGGGGCCGGGATTGCCCTTGCAGGCGCCATCGGTGTAGATCACGACCGGGTTCACGACGCCTTTCCTTGCTGCGCCCTGGCGCCATGGGACCGATTGGCCAGGGGGACCGGAGCCGTCGCGATGCCGGCGGCGGGTCGCCAGGCCCGCCCGATCAGCTTGACGCCTTGAACCCGCTTGACGGCGACGATGAAATACGCGGCGCCGAAGATCGGCCACCAGCGCTCGCCGACCGGATCGATCCAGCCGTAGCGGTCCAGCCATTTCTGGCTTTTCATCGCCGGGCGCCAGCAGCCGAAGCTGCCGGACTCGACCTCGAAATTGAGCAGTCGCAGCCAGTCGCGCAGCCGCCAGTAGCCAATGAACTCGCCGGCGCCTGGCAGGTACAGAGCGCCGACACCGAAGCGCTGGTACAGGTGGGCGCGCCGCTGCTTCAGGCCCCACAGGCTGGCGGGGTTCAGGCCGCAGATCACCACCCGGCCTTCGGGGACCAGCACCCGCTCGACCTCCCGCAGCGTCGCGTGCGGATCGTGGTGCAATTCCAGCGAATGCGGCAGCACCACCAGGTCGAGGCTGTTTTCCTCGAACGGCAAGGCCGCGAAATCGGTGACCAGGGCGGGACGGGCCGCGGTTGTCGCTTCGGGCGCGAGCCGCTCGGTGACAGCCAGCCATTTGTGGGGCATGCGATTGGCGCCGAGCGCGTCGATTCCGGGCAGTCCCAGCTGTAGCGCGTGGTAGCCGAAGACGTCGCCGACGGCCCGTTCGAACTCCGAGCGTTCCCACGCCAGCAGGTAGCGCCCCGGCGCTGTTTCAAACCACTGCTGCATTCCTATAATCGGCTCGCTCATGAAAATAATCCCACTGCCCGTGCGCCAGGACAGCGATGGCGGCCTGCAGCTGGAAGCGATTCTAGTCAAGGCGCCACGACGCCGGGCCCGGCGTCGTGGTCCGGCGCCCCACAGGCGTGCCGTACACACGAAGACACGTTGCGTAACCTCATCTTTGCACTGGCGCTGGCGCCATGGCGCACCAATCTGTTCCACTACGGGTCCAGAGCAATACAGGACGAGGCCGGTCTCCCCTTCGCCGCCCCGTCAATGGAAACACGAATCAGATGAAGCTGTATCCCATCGCCGGCGTTGCCCTCCTTCTGTGGCTGGCCGGTTGCGCCAATATTTCCCAGCCGGCGACGCCAACCGCCGCGCAAGCTGCAACTGCGCCGGTGGCCACGCCAACCCCGCTGGCACCGCTTGTACCGGTCTTTCCAGGCGGCCCGCTGCAGCCCATCACAGCCGGCCAGGCGGCGTCGCAAGATGTCACCGGCATGCAGGTGCCGGCCGATTTATGGGACCGCATCCGGCGTGGCTTCAAGATGAACGACCTTGAAGGTGACCTGGTGCGCCAGCAGGAGCAGTGGTACACCTCGCGGCCGGACTACATCCAGCGGATGACGGAGCGGTCCAGCAAGTACCTGTTCCACATTGTCGAGGAACTCGAGCGGCGCAACATGCCGTCGGAACTGGCGCTGCTTCCCTTCATCGAAAGCGCATTCAACCCGCAGGCTGTCTCCAGCGCGCGCGCAGCCGGCATGTGGCAGTTCATGCCCGCCACCGGTACCTATTTCGAGCTCAAGCAAAACGTCTTTCGCGACGACCGGCGCGATGTGCTCGCTTCCACCCGCGCCGCGCTCGATTACCTGCAGAAGCTGTACGGCATGTTCGGCGACTGGCAGCTGGCGCTCGCCGCCTACAACTGGGGCGAAGGAAGCGTCGGCCGCGCGATCGCCAAAAACCGGAAGATGGGGCTTGGCACCACTTACGCCGATCTCAACATGCCCAACGAGACGCGCTACTACGTCCCCAAGCTGCAGGCGGTGAAAAACATCATTGCCAGCCCGGAAAGTTACCGCACCGAGCTGCCGCTGATCGAAAACCATCCCTACTTCCAGAGTGTCACCGTCACGCGCGACATCGACGTCGAACTGGCATCAAGGCTGGCCGGCATCAAGGTCGAGGACTTCAAGGCGCTGAACCCGTCGATGAAGCGCCCCGTGATCCTCGCAGCGGGAACGCCGGAGATCCTGCTGCCGTGGGACAACGCCCACGTTTTCCAGCGCAATTTCGAGGCCTACACGACCGGCCAGTACGCCAGCTGGACCGCGTGGAGCGCCCCGGCCACCATGACCGTGACCGAAGCGGCGCGCCGCATCGGCATGAGCGAGAACGAGCTGCGCGCGGCCAACACCATTCCGCCGCGGATGCTGATCAAGGGCGGCTCGGTCCTGGTCGTGCCGCGCACGCCGCAGCAGCAGCAGGACGTGACCAGCCATGTGGCCGACAACGGCCAGCTCAACCTGGCGCCGGAAGTCACCACGCGCCGCAGCACCGTGCGCGCCGGCAAGCGCGAGACGGTCGCCAGCATCGCCCGGCGCTACGGCCTGAATCCGCAGGAGGTGGCCGGCTGGAACAGCGTGGCCGCCACGGCCGCCTTCAAGGCCGGACAGCAAGTCGTGGTGTTCCTGCCGGTCCGGGCGCATGCCGGCCGCGCCACGGTACGGGAACACGCGGGACGCACGGCGGCCCGTGGGACAGCCAGGGCTTCAGGACACGCGCGCGGCTCGGCCAAGGTGCCAGCGCGCCGGCAGACGGCGTCGGCGAAGCAACGCTGACCAGCGGCATCGGCAGGTCGCTCCCGGCTCAGAGCTTTTCGGTTTCGCCCTGCCGCGGCTGCCATTTCATCAGGCGCTTTTCGATGCGTCCGACCAAGCCATCGAGCAATAGCGCGAAGGCGGTGAGCACGACGATGCCGGCGAACACGGTATTGACATCGAAGGTGCCCTCCGCCTGCAGGATCAGGTAGCCAACGCCACGGGCCGAGCCCAGGTACTCGCCAACCACGGCCCCGACGAAGGCCAGTCCGACCGACGTGTGCAGGCTGGAAAAGACCCAGCTCGTGGCGCTGGGCAGGTACACGGTGCGCAGCAGCTGCTTCTGGTTGGCGCCCAGCATCCGCGCGTTGGCCAGCACCACCGGGCTCACCTCCTTCACGCCCTGGTAGACGTTGAAGAAGACGATGAAGAACACCAGCGTGACAGCGAGCGCCACCTTGCTCCACATGCCCAGGCCGAACCAGAGCGAGAAGATCGGGGCCAGGATCACCCGCGGCATCGAATTGGCCGCCTTGATGTACGGGTCCAGGATGGCGCTCGCGGTCGGCGCCAGCGCCAGCCAAAGCCCGAACACCAGGCCCAGCGCGGTGCCGATCACGAACGCCAGCACCGTTTCGAGCAGCGTGATGCCCAGGTGCGGGTAGATGTCGGCGCGGCCCGGCAGCCCCTCCGGAAACAGCGCGCTTTCGCCGAACCCGAACGGCATGAACCACGACCACACCCGGCCGGCGACCTTGACCGGCTCGCCCAGGAAAAAGGCGTATTGCTCGTTGCGCGACAGCAGGTGCCAGCCGACCAGCAGGAGCAGCAGCAGCCCCAGTTGCCAATAACGCAGGTTGGGTCCCGAAGGCTTGAGGCCAGCGACCATCAGGCGGCTTTCTTGAGTTGCTGGGCATAGCCCTTGAGCACCTCGTCGCGCAACACCGCCCAGATCTGCGAATGCAGTTGCACGAAGCGCGGATCGGCGCGCACCTCGGCCACGTCGCGCGGGCGCGGCAGGTCGATCTCGAACTCGCCGATGGGCCGGGTGCCGGGGCCGGCCGACAGCACCACGACGCGGTCGCTCATGGCGATCGCTTCGTCGAGGTCGTGGGTGATGAACAGCACCGCCTTCTTTTTTTCCGCCCACAGCGCGTGCTCCTCGTTTTCCATCAGCTGCCGGGTCTGGATGTCCAGCGCGCTGAACGGCTCGTCCATCAGGATGATGTCGGGGTCGAGCCCCAGCACCTGGGCCAGCGCGGTCCGCTTGCGCATGCCGCCCGACAGCTGGTGCGGATAGCGGTCCTCGAAGCCGCCCAGGCCGACCCGCTCGAGCCATTCCTGGGCCTGGCTGCGCGCCTGCGGGTCGGGCAGTGCCCGGTATTGCAGGCCGACCATGACATTGTCGATGGCGCTGCGCCACGGCATCAGCGCTTCGGACTGGAACATGTACCCGGCGCGGCGATTGATGCCCAGCAGCGGCTGGCCGAACACCTTGACGGCGCCGGACGAGGGCTGCAGCAGGCCGGCGCCGATGTTCAGCAATGTCGATTTGCCGCAGCCGGTGGGACCGACCACCGATACGAATTCTCCGGCGCGCACCCGCAGCGTGGTGTCGGCGACCGCCGTGTAGCGCTGGCCATCGTCTTGCGCCGAGCGGAAGGTGACCGTGATGCAGTCGAAATCGAGGGCGACGTCGGACACGCGCTCAGGCCTTGAACCGGTCCTTGGCCCGGCGGGCGAATTCATTGGTATAGGTCTTGGCCAGCACGATCTTGTCGGGATGGACCGAGGGCTCGAAGCTGGCCAGCGCCTTCAGCGCCGTCTGCGTTCCCTCGTCGGGCAGCATGCCGTCCAGCGAGATGGCCTCGCGCACCTTGTTGAACGACGCCAGGTACAGGGCGCGGTCGCCCAGCAGGTAGTTCTCCGGCACGGTCTTGATGATGTCGCTCGGCCCCGCGGTCTGCAGCCACTTCAGGCCGCGCACGATGGCGTTGGCCAGCGCCTGGCAGGTGTTGGGGTTCTTCTGCACGAACTCGGCGTGGGTATAGAAGCAGGCGGCGGGCATCGGCCCGCCGAACACCTCGAGCGTGCCCTTGAGCGTGCGCGTGTCGCTGATGATCTTGACGTCGCCTTTCTGCTCGAGCATCGTCATCACCGGATCGGTATTGCTCATGGCGTCGATCTGGCCGGAGCGCAGCGCCGTCAGCGCGCCCGCGGCCGTGCCGACGCCGACAAAACTGACATCGCTGGCTTTCAGGCCGGCACGCGACAACACCAGATTGGCGACCATGTTGGTGGACGACCCGGGCGCCGAGACGCCGATCTTCTTGCCGCGCAGGTCGGCCACGGTCCGGTAGTTGGGCATGGCCTTGACGGAGACGCCCATCGCGATCTGCGGCGCGCGTCCCATCAGCACGAACGACTCGATGAACTGGTTCTTGCTCTGCATGTTGATGGTGTGCTCGTAGGCGCCACTCACCACGTCGGCCGAGCCGCCGACCAGCGCCTGCAGGGCGCGCGAGCCACCCGCGAAATCCGAAATCTCGACGTCCAGTCCCTCTGCCTTGAAGTAGCCCAGCTGCTCGGAAATCGTCAGCGGCAGGTAATAAAAAGCGGCCTTGCCACCGACCGCGATCGCCACTTTGGTTTTCTCCAGCTTGCTGTCGGCCCACACCGAATGCGCAGCGATGCTGGCACCGGCGAGCAAAGCGGCCGAGGTGAACGTGCGTCGGCTGACGAAGCTGTGCTTCATTGGGAAACCCTCTCTGATTGGCTTGCGGGCAGCGTAGCCGCAGGCACGCACCACTGCATCGGGAACATCCCGTGCGGGTTTTCACGTAAGGGGGGACCAGCTATCTGCGGTCGACCATGGCATGGGCGATGGTGCCCAGGTCCACATACTCCAGTTCGCTGCCGGCCGGGACGCCGCGCGCCAGGCGCGTCACCCGCAGTCCCTTGGTCTTGAGCGCTTCGCCGATGACATGCGCGGTCGCCTCGCCCTCGGCGGTGAAATTGGTCGCCAGAATGACCTCCTGCACGTCCCCGCTGGTCGCGCGGGCGAACAGCTTGGCCAGTCCGATGTCGTTCGGACCGATGCCGTCGAGCGGGCTGAGCCTGCCCATCAGCACGAAGTACAAGCCCCGATACGCCGCCGTGCGTTCGACCGCCGCCTGGTCGGCCGGCGTTTCGACGACGCAGAGCTTGCTGCGGTCGCGCTGGGGGTCGAGACAGGTGGCGCAGACCTCGTTTTCAGTGAATGTGTGGCACAGGGTGCAGTGGCGGATGCTGGTCGCGGCCTGCTGCAGGGCCTGCGCCATCAGCTGCGCGCCCTGCCGGTCGTGCTGCAACAGGTGGAAAGCCATGCGTGACGCGGACTTGATGCCCACGCCCGGCAGGCGGCGCAGCGCCTGGATCAGCGCCTCGAGCGAATGGGTGTCGGCCAAACCGGTTTTAGAAAGGGAGCTTCATGCCGCCGGGCAGGCCCGGCATGCCGGCGCTGAGCTTGCCCATCTTTTCCTGCGCCGTGTCCTCGGCCTTGCGCACCGCGGCGTTGAAGGCGGCGGCGACCAGGCCTTCCAGCATGTCCTTGTCGTCGGCCAGCAGGCTGGGGTCGATGGTGATGCGCTTGACCTCGTGCTTGCAGGTCATGGTGACTTTGACCAGTCCGGCGCCGGACTCGCCGGTCACCTCGATGAAGGCGAGTTCGTCCTGCGCCTTCTTCAGGTTGTCCTGCATGGCCTGGGCCTGCTTCATGAGGCCGGCGAGTTGTCCCTTGTTGAACATGGCTATTCCTGTTGGCTTGGTTGGAGGGGCGCGGGCTGGATGCTGATGATCTTCCAGCCGGTGGGAAAGTCGTGCCGGGTCGATTGCACGAAGGGGTCGTTGAGGATGATCTCTTCGGCGGCGCGCTGTTTTTCCGCGGCTGCGGCAGCGTTGCGGCGCGCCGGACTGTCGGTCACTGCGCCGACCTCGACGCCGAGATGGACGTCGTGGCCGGCGGCGAGCAGCGCGTTGCGCAGGCGCTCGCGGCTGGCCGGCTGGTTGAGCGATTCGCGCTCGACCCGCAGCATCCAGTGGCCGGCGTCGCGCGCCACCAGCTGTGATTGCAGCGCCAGTTCCCGCACCAGCGCCACGATGGCCTGTTGTTCGACCAGCCGGTGCACGGTGGCATGCCAGAAATCGCCTTCTTCGGTGCGCACCAGCGGCGCCGAGCTACGGCCGGCTGCGGCGTCGCGCGGGGACTCAGGCTGCACCCGGACCGGCACGCCGACCACCTGCGATGTCGCGTCCGCGCCCGGGACGGCCTGGCGCTGCGGCGGCAGGCGCGGGGGATCAAGCACCGGCAACACGCGGCCGGCCGGTGTGGCGGGCGCCGCGCGGACCGCTGGCGCTGCGACATTCGCTGCGGCATTCGCCAGGGCACGCGCGGACACCAGAGTGCTGGAGGCCAGAACCGGCCGCCCTGCTTCAGTCAGAGTTTTTTTTTCCGCTGGCCGAAGCCCTTCGACGCGCTCGGAAGGAACCTTGAACGCCAGCAACCGCAGCAGCACCATGGTAAGCGCGGCGTATTCATCGGGCGCGAGGCCCAGCTCGCCGCGGCCGTGCAGGCACATGCTATACAGCAGCTGGGTTTCATCGGCCGCCATCAGGGCCGCCAGTCGCGCGATCTCCGCGCCGTCCGCATCGCTCGGGTCACCGCCATCGGGGACGGCTTGCAGCACGGCCATCCGCTGCAGCACCGAACTCATTTCCTCCAGCGTTGAAGCGGCGCTGAGGCCGTGCAGGCGCAGGGTTTCCGACATTTCGACCACGCAGCGGCCGTCGCCCGCGGCGAGCGCCTCGATCAGCCGGAACACATAGCTGTTGTCGACGCTGCCCAGCATCTGGCGCACCGCCGCCTCCTCGAGCTTGCCGTTGCCGAAGGCGATCGCCTGGTCGGTCAGCGACAGCGCGTCGCGCATGGACCCGCGCGCAGCCCGTGCCAGCAGGCGCAGCGCCGCCGCATCGGCCTCGACACCCTCGGCACCGAGGACCTCCACCAGGTGCTCGCGGACCGTCTCGGGCGCCATCGGCCGCAGGTTGAACTGCAGGCAGCGCGATAGCACCGTGACCGGCACCTTCTGCGGATCGGTCGTTGCCAGCACGAACTTGAGGTACTCGGGCGGCTCTTCCAGGGTCTTGAGCATCGCGTTGAACGCGTGGCCGGTGAGCATGTGGACTTCGTCGATCATGAAGACCTTGAAGCGGCCCTGCACCGGCTTGTAGACCGCCTGCTCGAGCAGCGCCTGCACCTCGTCCACGCCGCGGTTCGATGCCGCGTCGAGTTCGGTGTAGTCGATGAACCGGCCGCCGTCGATGTCCACGCACGCCTGGCACACGCCGCACGGCGTGGCCGTGATGCCGCCCTGCCCGTCCGCGCCCTGGCAGTTGAGCGACTTGGCGAGGATGCGTGCGACCGTCGTCTTGCCGACGCCACGGGTGCCGGTGAAGAGATAGGCATGGTGCAGCCGCTGGCGGGTCAGCGCGTTGCTCAACGCCTGCACCACATGCCCCTGGCCGACCATCTGCGAGAAGGTTTTGGGCCGGTACTTCCGGGCGAGCACGAGATAGGACATCGGCGTCGATTCTACGTAACCCTGCAGCCACTTCGGTCTTGCGGCCTCACCTACAATAGCCGCTGACGGGCCTCCCCGCATGGTAATGCGGCCAACCGGGTCAGGTGGGGAACCAAGCAGCCCTAACTGCGGAGCCAGTGCCGGGGGTAAGGCTCGTCAACCTCATTGCCTTTTCACCGGTGGCCCTCGCCTACCGCATGAAGCGCCCATCGGCGCTCACGATCGACAGGTCGACGAACTCGAGCCCTGTGTGGTCATCAGGTCCGTAGCCGATTTCCAGGCCACCAAGATTGAAACTCCGGATGCCCTCCAGTGCTGTGCGCAGCCGTTCGCGCGTGGGGTTCTTGCCGGCGCGCTGAAGGCCTTCCACCAGCACCTTGGCTGCCGCAAAGCCTTCGAGCATCGCCGGCGACAGCGTGGTGCCGGTCTTGGCACTCGCCAGCCCCATCGCTTCCTTGACCATCGGGTAGGCGACCGACCGCTCGGACGGAAAAACCTGGGTCACGATCACGCCGCGCGCATCGGTCCCCAACGACTTGACGAAACCGGACGAGGCGTTGTTCGAGAGCGTCACCACCTGCGGCGTCGCGCCGGCGGCGTGCAGGGCCTTGATCCCGTCGACCACGTGCGAGCCCGAGCCGACCCAGATCCGCACGACGGGTTCACACGCCTGGGCGGAGAGTCCCATCGTGGGCACCAAGGCCCGGTAGGCCGCGAAGCCGCTGGCCACCGGACGGTCCGCGAG
>JANXVP010000410.1 GCA_025351615.1 Ramlibacter sp.
GCAACTGCTCGCGGACTATGCGGATGTTGCGGCAATGAACGCCGGCGGAAACTTCGCCGGCAAGCCGATGCGCCTGATCGACAAGGCACTCCAGGCCGAACCGGCGAACGCGATGGCATTGTGGCTGGCCGGGACAGCCGCAATGAATTCCGGCGAGTCCGACAAGGCCCTGAAAATCTGGGGAGGGCTGATGACGCAGCTGCAGCCGGGGTCGGAAGACGCACGCATGCTCCAGGGAGCGATCGACGAGCTCCGGGCGCGGGCTGGCACGAGCGCTCCGCCGGCCGCGGCCGCGCAGGCCGGCGACGGCGCCAGGCCGGCCGCCGTGGCCGGGAGCGGCAGCGTCAGCGGCACCGTGGAACTTGCGCCGTCGCTCAAAGGCAAGGCGCAAGCCGACGCCACCGTGATGGTGATTGCGCGCCTTCCCGGCTCGCGCATGCCGGTGGCCGTGCTTCGGGTGCGGGGAGCCCGGCTGCCACTGCAGTTCACACTGGATGACTCGCTCGCCATGAGCCCGCAGTCGCTGATTTCGACCGCCAGCGAGGTCGAAGTGGAGGCCCGCATTTCAAGGTCGGGCATGGCCGTGCCGGAAGCGGGTGATCTCACCTCCGCGGTGCAGACCATCAAGGTCGGCGCGCGCGGCGTCAAGCTCAACGTCGCCGAGGTGCGGCCCTAACGGCCGTCCCGCAAGGCTGCCTGCCGCTATTCGTCGATCGAAGCGCTCCAGCGATCGCCCCAGTGCTGGGCGTTCTCGAGTTCGCGCCGGCCGCGCTTGGTCGGACGGCCATTCTCGATGGACAGTGCCGGCTCCGGCGCATAGCGGCGCTGTTCCGCCGTCTGCCGGCGCGCCGTGAGACTGTCGGCGGTTTCTTCGTACAGCTGCTGTGCGACGGGGGCCGGTCCGCGCGTCCCCGACAGTGCCTTGACGACAACCGTGCGCGTCACCGGACCCTGGCGCAGGGTGACAGTGTCACCGGTCTTCAGTTCCCGGGCAGGCTTGGCCTGGACGGCGTTCACGTCGACCCGGCCCTTGCCGATTTCCTCGGTGGCCAGGCTGCGGGTCTTGTAAAAACGGGCGACCCAGAGCCACTTGTCGACGCGTAGTTTTTCCATGCGGCTTCCATTGTCGGCCAAGGCCGGGAACCGCGTGGCATCGAGGCCCCCAATCGGCCCATGCGCCCTGCGGTTTTCCAGCATGATCTTGTCAGGGGAACCGAATCCGGATTGACTGACCCAAGGACATTGATGCGTCGAGAGATCTTTCTCAAAGCACTGGCCGCGCTGGCGGCGTGTGGCAGTGTTCCCGTATCGGCGCGGCCGGCGGCCGATCTCAGGATGCTGGTCCCCGCAGACGTCGGGACTGGCTGGGATACAACGGGCAGGGCGCTGGGCAGGGCGCTGCAGGAAGCCGGCGTAGCGAGCCGCGTCACCTATGAGAACAAGGGCGGCGCTGCCGGAACCCTGGGCCTGGCCCAGTTCATCAACGGCGCCAAAGGCGATGCGGGCGCGCTGATGGTGATGGGCTCCTCGATGCTGGGCGCCATCATCGCCGGCAGGCCTCCAGTGCATCTGGCGCAAGCCACTCCGGTTGCCCGCATCAGCACCGAATCCAGCGTGCTGGTCCTGCCGGTCAATTCGCGGTTCACCAGCATGGCCGGTGTGATCGCTCAAGTGAAGAAGGATCCAGCCAGCGTCAAGTGGGGGGGCGGTGCGCGCGGTTCGACCGGGCACATCGCGGCGGCCTTGATTGCGGCGCAGGTGGGCGTCGATCCGTCCAGGCTCCGTTACTTCGCCTTTCGCAGCGCCCGGGACGCGACTGCCGCCATGCTCGGCGCAAACCTGACCATCGCCAGCGGCGACTACGGCGAATTTTCCGAGTCCATCGCCACGGGCAGGATCAGGCCCCTGGCGGTCACCTCCGGCCAGCGGTTAGCAGGCATCGCCATCCCCACGCTCAGGGAACTGGGCATCGATGTCGAGATCGGCGACTGGAAGGGTGTCTACGGCGCCCCTGGCATCCGCTTTGATCAGCGCGAGGCGTTGATCGACATGGTGACGGCGGCCCTGAAGACGGGGTCGTGGCAGGAGTCGCTGCAGAAAAACAGCTGGACTCCGGCCCTGCTCACCGGCGCCGCGTTCGACAGGTTCATCGACGCGCAATTCGTGGCTCTGCGGGCCACCATGGTCAAGTCCGGCATGGTCTGAGCCCGCCGGGCGCGACGGCTCGATCAGCGCTTGCCCCGGAGTACGATCGCGCGATGCAAGACGACACCCTGCCGCGCGATGCCCAGAGCATCCTGGAACTGGCTGCGCGCTCGATGTTCCAGTTGTTCTCCAGCGTCAGTCAGGGCATGTTCCTGGTGGACCGCAGCGGCCGGATCGTGTGGGTCAACGAGGGCTACAAGCGTTTCCTGCCGGCGCTGGGCTTTTCGTCGGTGGACCAGTTCGTGGGCCACCTGGTGGAGGATGTGGTGCCCAACACGCAGATGCGCCGGGTGCTGGAGACCGGGCAGCCGATCCTGGTGGACCTGCTCACCAACCGGGCCGGGACCTTCGTCGTCAGCCGCATCCCGCTGCGCGACGAGCAGAGCAATGCGGTCATCGGCGCGATCGGCATCGTGCTGTTCGACCATCCCGAAACCACGCTGCAGCCGCTGATCAGCAAATTCGCGCTGTTGCAACGGGATCTCGACGACGCCCGGCGCGAACTCGCCAGCCAGCGGCGCCACAAGTACACCCTCGCCAGCTTCGTCGGCGGCAGTCCGGCTGCGGTTGAAGTCAAGCGGCAGGCGCGACGTGCCGCGCAGTCCGCCAGCCCGGTGCTGCTGCTCGGCGAAACCGGCACCGGCAAGGAACTGCTGGCGCACGCGATCCACGCCGCTTCTTCGCGCGCCGCAGCGCCGTTGGTGAGCGTCAACATCGCCGCCGTTCCCGACACGCTGCTGGAGGCCGAATTTTTCGGGGTCGCGCCGGGCGCCTTCACCGGGGCCGATCGCAAGGGGCGGCAGGGAAAATTCAAGCTGGCGGATGGCGGCACGCTGTTCCTCGACGAGATTGGCGACATGCCGCTCAGCCTGCAGCCCAAGCTGTTGCGGGCGTTGCAGGAGGGTGAAATCGAGGCGCTGGGTTCCAACAAGGTGATCCCCTTCGACGCGCGTGTGATTGCGGCTACCTCGTGTGACCTGGCGGCACTGGTGCGGCAGGGCAAGTTCCGCGAAGACCTGTTCTACCGCCTGAATGTGCTGCCGATCCGGGTGCCGCCCTTGCGCGAGCGCCGCAGCGACATCCCGGCCCTGGTCGAATTGCTGGCGGAAGACATGGCGCTGCGCAGTGGCGGGGCGCCGCCGGAACTCGGCGTCGAAGCGATGTCGCTGCTGTCGGCCCAGGCCTGGCGCGGCAACATCCGCGAACTGCGCAACGTGCTGGAGCAGGCGGCGATGCGATCGGACTCGCGCCACATCGGCGCGGCGGAACTGGAAAGCGTGCTGCGGGAGTCGGGCATCGAGCAGGTCGCGCCCGCCGCTGTGCCCGAGGCGGCGCCGCCGGTCCGCGGCAACGCTTTGCGGCCGCTCGCCGAACAGGTGGCAGAGGTCGAGCGCCACGCCATCGAGGCGGCGCTCGCAAGCACTGGCGGCAACAAGTTTGCAGCCGCGAAGCTGCTTGGAATTTCGCGGGCCAAACTCTACGAACGTCTTGATGCAGTGTCTTAAAGTAAGACATATGTCTTTATTTCAGACATTTAATCTGCCTTGGTTTTAGCCATACACTTTGTGGTTCATTAGAAAATCCATATGGAACAACGCTCGGCTGGATGGCACGCGTCATGCAGTTGGAGCCCGACAACCGTGCAGTCCAATAACAAGGAGACAAATCCATGAACCGCCGCAATACGCTTGCGCTGGTCGCGCTCGCCGTGACCGTCCTCACCTCCCCCCTCAGCTTTGGCGAGGCCAGGGACATCAAGATCGCCCACATCTACAGCCGCACCGGGCCGCTGGAAGCGTATGGAAAGCAGACGGCGACCGGGTTGACGATGGGCCTGGAGTACGCCACCAACGGCACGATGGCCGTGAACGGCCGCAAGATCACGGTGATCGAGAAAGACGACCAGGGCAAGCCGGACCTGGGCAAGTCGCTGCTCGCCACCGCCTATTCCGATGACAAGGCCGACATCGCCGTCGGCCCGACGTCGTCGGGTGTCGCGCTGGCCATGCTGCCGGTCGCGGAGGAGTACAAGAAGGTGTTGCTGGTGGAGCCGGCAGTGGCCGATTCGATTACCGGCGACAAGTGGAACCGGTACATCTTCCGCACCGGCCGCAACAGCTCGCAGGATGCGATCTCCAATGCCGTGGCGCTCGACAAGCCGGGCATGACCATCGCCACGCTCGCGCAGGACTACGCGTTCGGCCGCGACGGCGTCAAGGCGTTCCGGGAGTCGATCAGGAAGGCCAAGATCGTCCATGAGGAATACCTGCCCGCCACCACCACCGATTTCACAGCGGGCGCCCAGCGCCTGATCGACAAGCTCAAGGACCAGCCGGGCCGCAAGGTGATCTGGATCATCTGGGCCGGCGCCGGCAACCCCTTCAAGATCGCCGACCTCGACCTCAAGCGCTA